>JAWKTX010000022.1 GCA_041398825.1 Planctomycetaceae bacterium
ACATCAAGTTGTTTGACATTCACAGTCTGACGATGGAGCAACTGAACCGCCCTGGTGCCCAGCGTGGTTTGCTCTATGACTCGATTGTCCGGGCGATTGCGAGGACACTTCCACTTCGGGCCGTGCGCAGGGGACGACAGCATTTCTTGATCGTCGGAGGACAGCGTGAAAAAGAACCCCGGCTGAAACCACTCGTCGACATCACGAAGCGGGTCTTTGGAAAGATTCCCCAAACCACACTTTCCTGGGCTGAAGCGATCACCGTCCGAGTCGAACATGCAAACGATCATTTGTGGTTGTTGCTTGAGCCAACCGTGTTGGGCTCAACTGTGACGGACGAAACGCCTGCGGATGAACGGCAACGTCGCAAGGAGTTCGTGCGTGAGCGATTGGCGACTCGCTACAACAAGAGATGGAACGAGTTACTGGATGCGTGGATCAATGTTCTTTCAGGTGGACAAGAGAAGTGGACCGTATCGACCTTTGGCCTAACGCAAGGAATTGATGCCAGCTTCACGATCAACGCCACAACCGGGTTCTCGCGGAGGCATCAAGGATGAGCGAATTGCCAACGTTTCCAGCGCATGGCTGGCAAGACGAGCCGTGGTTGAGTTTTCATCCGGAGAGAGAGGAAGACCGTGATCGCCATCCGCTAAAAGGGCTGCGACGATTTGGTCCACTCAGTGGTTCACTCGTCAGTTCAATGATGGACCCAATCCGCGTAGCGGCGATATTCCCGCACGGCTGCAGAACGTGGTTTACCGGCATCATTGGTGAATTGAACCGGACGCATCATCCACAAGAACGCCAACAGTATTTGGTGGAGTATCCTGGATTCTCCACCGCTTTCCGTGTTCGAGCCGTCGAAGCCGAGGGCATTAGTCGTGAGCTGCCCGCAGCCACAGATGGCGCAATCACAGCAAGTTCGACACCGCATCGCGAATTGGCGGATCGGCTGTTGTCGGAGCTGAATGCCCTGCGGCGGACATCCAGCCAGTTCGATGTCCTCTACCTCTTTCTGCCGGAACGCTGGTCGCCAGGATTTCGTGGACCTCTGGGCGAGGACTTCGACCTTCACGATTTCTTGAAGGCTGAGTGTGCCGCCGCCGCAATTCCACTTCAGATTCTGCGAGAAGATCGTGTTCTCAAATACAAATGTCGCGCAAGCGTCATGTGGCGACTTGGCCTGGCAACGTACTGCAAGGCTGGTGGAATTCCGTGGAGGATCGCTGGGGGAGACCCAGGTACGGCGTACATTGGGCTCAGTTACGCGATCCGGGCTTCTGATACTGGCCCGCGGTTCGTCAACTGCTGCAGTCAGGTCTTTGACGCAGATGGCTGTGGTCTGCAGTTCCTGGTCTACGAATCGGAGGAGTTCCGCGAATACGGCAAGAACCCATTCTTGACGAGAGACGGAATGCGGCGACTGATGTCGCGGAGCCGCGTCATGTACCAGAAGCGGCACGATGGCCGGTCACCGAAGCGAGTCGTGGTCTACAAGACGACACCGTTTCGTTACGAAGAGATCGACGGCTGCCTTGATGCATGGAGATCCCTGGCCGTCGATCTGATCCAGGTTCAGCAAGACACTCCGTGGCGGGGAATTCGTGTGGCGGGCAAGCATGACATTGCAGGCTATCCGGTCCATCGCGGCTCGTGCCTACCTTTGAGCGGAACGGAAGCGCTTTTCTGGACTCAGGGAATCGTACCGTCAGTGACGGGTGACAATTTTTACGCTGCCCAAAAAGGTATCCCCAATCCGCTGCTGCTGACCCGGTTTTCTGGGCACTCGGGTTGGGCAGAGTTGACGGCAGAACTCCTTGGGCTGACCAAGATGAACTGGAACAACGACAGCCTGTATGACAGGCTCCCGGTCACAATCGAATACGCGTCGTCGCTCGCTCGGATTGTGAAACGACTGCCTTCGCTGTCGCCCCGCCCATACGACTTCCGGTACTTCATGTGATACCGATCACCTTCACAAAGATACTGGACGAGCCGATGTCGGTGCGGATTATCAAGTACGGCCGGTTCGTGCCGCCCGATTGCAATTCTTTGGTTTCCGGTGGCCGGTGGAAACCGGCCCATTCTGAAAGCCAACCCGCTAAAACGAGCTGACCTGGACGAGTTCGTCGAATGCTACAACCCAAAGAATCCCAATCGCCGCAAGGCCACCTAGACGGAAGAAACTCCCGAAGGTCGCTGGCGTTGCTACGAATACGACGAGCTGCTGAATCGAGACAAAGCCAACCTGGACATCTTCTGGCTGCGTGACGAAACCCTGGAAGAATCCGACAACCTGCCCGACCCCGATATCCTCGCCCAGGAAATCGTCGACGACCTGCAAACGGCCCTGGAACAGTTCGCAAACATCGCGGCAGAATTGAAGGACTCACGCCCGAGATCTCAGCGGCAGCCAGTCGTCTTTCACCAGTCGACGCATTCAGGCTTTCTGCCGAAGCGATAGCCTTACAGGCACTCGGGCAAATGATGACGAGCGGGCGAGAATAGGTTCTCAACCGATTGTTTCTTGCAAAGATGGGCAACCAGCATTCCGACAGTTGAAACCGTTGGCTCCAACAACTATGCCCGTTCGGCACGATGTTTCTCGATACCCCCGCCACTCGAGAAACTTCCGGTGCCTGATTTCCACACAAAGGACAAATCACCTGTTCGAACATTCAGCCCCAAACTGATCGAACCCTTTCAGACCAGTTGTCATTCTGAATCACAGCGACACGAACAGCGTTCCCAGACAAACACAGTGTTCATGAACGTCGTTCCTTATCATCCACAGTGATTCGTAACTACCTGGCTGGTGGTTGCCACGGTACAGCGCCGCCGCGTTGGAGATGGAGACGCAGTTTCGCATTGAGCTGGTTGACGATGCCTCGGTTTTTGTCTGCCAGATTGTTTTGTTCCCGGGGACCCGCCGACAGGTTGTAGAGTTCCAGTGGTTCAAACGGGGAATTCTGAAGCAGTTTCCACTCGCCTTCGCGGATGGCTTCAATCGTCTTGCCTCCGTATCGAATCCCGCCTTCGCGTCGAGTAAACAGCCACTCACTGCGCAGCGGTGGCTGGTCTTTGCCCTGAAGTGCCGGAAGAAAACTACGGCCATCGAGATCATCCGGGACAGACAAACCAGCCGCTTCAAATAACGTTGGCAGAATATCCATCGACATCATCGCCAAATCCGTCTTCGAACCGGGCGCAATCCGGCCCGGCCAGACTGCACACATGGGAACTCGGATGCCGCCCTCGTAGACGCTTTGCTTACCGTCTCGCAACGGTCCGTTATTGGCCCCTGCGTCCAGCTGGCCACCGTTGTCGGACGTGAACACGATGATGGTGTTTTCCCATTGACCGTTCTGTTTCAATGCTGCCAGAACTTTGCCGATACCGTCGTCCATATGTTCAATGAGTGCGACCAGTTTGGCTCGATGTGGTGGCTGCATATTCGGTTCGCGCACCTGGACTTTCTTCAGCCAGTCTTCCGGAGGCTGAATAGGAGTATGCGGCGCGTTATAGGCCAGATACATCAGAAATGGCTGATCGGAATCCCTTTGCAAATCCAGAAAGTCGACCGCCCACTGCGTGAATAAATCGGTTGCGTGACCTTTCGGATCAATCTCCTTTGTTCCATGGCGCATGTAGTTCACATCGTGACGCCGATGGTGGTAATAGTCATCCATCATGTCGCCGAGAAATCCGTGGAACACATCAAAGCCCCGTTCGGTCGGTGTATTGGGTGATTCCAGACCCAGGTGCCACTTACCAACGATGGCCGTTCGGTAGCCGGCCTTCTTTGCGTGAGACGGCAGCAGTTCAATTTCAGGTGAAAGATAGCCCCAACTGTTTTCGGGATGGGTTCGGATGACTCCCGGAACACCAACAACGTCCTGATATCGACCGCTCAGCAATGCGGCTCTTGATGGCGAACACACCGGACAGTTCGCATACCCATTGGAAAACTGCATACCCGCCGAAAACAGTGCATTCAGATGCGGCGTTCTCATATCGGTCGAACCACAGCACTGCAAATCTGCGTACCCCAAATCATCCGCCAGAATCACCAGCAGGTTAGGGCGGTCAGCAGCGATGGCACGGGACGACAACGAGAAGCCAATGGCGCATGCCAGCAGAATTGTGGAAGCCATGGACGGCAGGATCCTGTCCATCAGATACTTTCTCCCCAGATTGATCACCACTCGAACGGACGACGCTGCTGCATATGGTGACGGAATACGGCCTCCAGGAAAACCAATACGTCCAGCACAACGTTTGCAACTCAGGCAGCATCAACTCAGGCAACATCAGTCAATGCAGATGGCCCGGGCCAAAATCCCCTGGAATGGCCCTGGTGCAGAAGTTGACATCAACGTGGTGGGAGTCTTCAGGGTCGCTTTCGTTTGGTTGCATCCCTGTCAGCGGAGGACTCAATGACATGATCCGGTCAGTCTGATCCGGAATTTGGTAATGACGAGGCATGTCATGGCAGGACGCGGAGGCGTTGCGGCGCCGCAGGTAATAAATTCGTCAACGCTGAAAAACTTCCGACGCTGTCTGAATGTATTCGCCAAGTGGAATTCATTTCCGATCCTGAATTTCAAAAGCAGCACATCGATTCAATCCAACGGTTCATTGGCCGGTCGAATTTGGCTGTGAAAAGAGAATACGATGGCGACATTGCCGAAGCGAAACCTTGGGTCGAGTTCGCTACGAATCGTGTAAGCGAGAGTCGATGTCTTTCCTGCGGCTCAACTGAACTTCTTGATCAGGCAACAGCAGACGGAATCTTTGTTCCGAGTCACGGACACTTTCAAATACGATGGATTGGCCTGTGCAGCCGAGAATATCTGGACTGGTTCTACACTCCGGAAGGCCTTCGGATTGCGGACGGATAGTGACGAAGTCTGGATTTCTGCAGCACGATGTGTGGCCGTTGTGCCACAGGCTGTCCTGGCGTTGGCGAGATAAGGAACGTCACGTTTACAATGTGGTGACAACTCACTGACACACATCGTTCCATCCTGGAGATGCACGTCCCATGCGATTCATAGTCCGCTTATTGATGACCGCTTGTTTGTTTGTATCGGCAGTCGTTCAGGGTGCTGATGCGTTGCGAGTGGGCGTTGCTGAAACCGATATCACGCCGCCGATTGGCTTTCCGATGGCAGGCTACTATCACGAACGGTTGGCCGAAGGTTCGATCGATCCGCTGAAGGCGAAGGCGATTGTCTTTCGAGACGGCGACAAGGCCGCAGCGGTTGTTGTGTGCGATCTGATTGGCATCGCCACTGACCTGTCCCGCGAAGTGCGGCGGCGTACCAGCGAAGCGACGGGCATTCCGACAGAGCACATCGTCATTGCGGCTACACATTCGCACACCGCGCCCGACTATATGAAGGAGCTGTATCTGTACCTTGGCAAAGAAGAGCAGGAGCCGCTGCGAGCCGAATATATTGAAAAGCTGATTACCGGACCGGTCGATGCGATCACGCGAGCGTACGCCGGTGCGAAGCCTTCACTGCTCACGACGGGCTCGGCACTGCAACAAACTCCCGTCGCCTTTAACCGCCGATTCGTCATGCGTGACGGCAGCGTGAAGACGTGGCAAAGTCTGTCCAATTCGGAAGTCGTCCGGGCAGCCGGGCCGATCGATCCGAACATCGGTCTGCTGGCTGTTCGCGATTCCGAAGACGGCCCCGTGCGAGGCATCTTCAGCAACTTCGCTCTGCACCTGGATACCGTGGGAGGGATGCGGTGGAGTGCAGATTACCCGTTCTTCATTGAACGCACGCTTCGCGGTTCGCTTGGGCCGGATGTCATTTCCATCTTCGGCACGGGTTGCTGCGGTGACATTAATCATGTCGATCCTTCAAGCCCCGATCGCAACAAAGCGGACTTCATTGGAAGTTCCATCGGGAACTCGATCGACACGCAAATCGTATCACTTTCGCCGGTGGAAGACACACGACTGACCGTTCAGTCGCGAGTGGTTCAGTTGCCTCTTCAGGATGTTTCACAACAGGAAGTTGAGCGAGCTGTGGAGATCGTTCAGCTGGCCAAACGCGGCGGAAAGGTCGACTTCTTCGACCATGTGACGTCCTACAAACAGATTATCCTCGACCAGTTTCTGCATCGTGAACCTTTTGTGAAGGCGACCGACCACATCACCTGGGGACTCAGCCGTTCGCTCGCGGGCATCGGACCGACCATTCCCGTCGACGTGACTGTGATCACGATCGGGCACGACGTTGCAATTGTGTGCCTGCCGGGCGAAGTGTTTGTGGAACTGGACTGGCTATCAAGCAGGCGTCTCCCTTTGGCACGACTATGATCGTCGAGCTGTCGAACGCGGTGGAAACAATTTACATCCCGCATCGCAAGACTACGCCGGCGGCAGTTATGAAGTCACCAATTCTGCTTTGCAACCGGGAGGCGGTGAGATGCTCGTCCAGACCGGCTCCTCGAACTGCTGCATCAGGCAGCATCAAACCGCATCCGAGAGCCAATAAGGCGAGCGGCGGTGTCAACCCGCTGATTGCGTGATGCCTGGCCTCCAGTGGACAACCCTCATTTTTGAGTCGAACCTCTCTGATGTCGGGTTCATAAGGCTGGCAGATACTGTGGCAGCGCCTGCGGCTATTTGGCATCCGGGTCGTTGTCAGCAGGCTCGATGTGGTTGGTTCGGATTTCGGCGTTTGACAGGAACAACGGCATCGGCAGGCCCCGGTCTCTGTTCAGGTGCATGCGTGATGGATTCATCAGGTAGTGCTCGTTTCAACGTGATGCCGTGTTCTGATTCGCCACAATGGATGGTGACGACAAAGAAGTCCGCAAATTGAAGTGACAAAGGCCGCCTGATCGTTGGTCTCGGACCGGACCACAAAATGGCAGTGATTCGGCATTGCGACCATCGCATAAATTGGCATGATTTCTCAGGTCCCTGCGAAGACAAGCATGAAGTGCCATCGTCATCGCCCGATTCAGAACGTGGAAGACTTTACTGTGCCAAATTGCGTTTCCGTGCGTGCCATGACTACTAACGTCAATCAAGAGACAAGATCCAACGCAATCAAAGAGACCTGGACCTCTTCCCTTGCTACTGCATACTGCAGTGCAAATGGACGCACCGCTGCCCCCTTTTCACTTTACTCCTCCTCTTCCCTTTCACTTTCCAACTTTTACTCTCGACTCCTTTTTTACTCGGCCATGGCAGTACCGGCATTCATAGAGACGCTAGTGGATTGGCCACGCGTTTTGAGCACCTAAGAAATGAGACTCCACGAGATAGAATTGAAATCGCCTGGTTGGGATGATGCCTGCGGCTCGATGCAGATCGTCAGCCACGTACCCGGGCGCCCAAGGATTCTGCAGCCGAAGCGGACGAACAGTTTCGGCGAGTCTTGTGATCCGAATCCGGATGTTGAAGAGGTTACGAAACGGTGCAACATGACTAATACGAATCTGTGCGATTGAAGTGCCCCGCGTAAAAGGGTGCGATGGCTCGCGGCCACCGCAAGAATCTCTCCCGCGATTTGATGCGCCCTAAATGCCGAACTACAGTACGATTTCAGCTGTTGCCTTCGATACGCCACGAGCAAGAGTGCGAGCCAGATGCTCATGTGGCGTCAACACCGCCGAGTCTGCCAATTCAACCACTTGTTTCCATGTCTGGGATCGCGACCTGGTGATGATGGCGACTCGTCTGAGAGTGAATCACCCCCAATCGTCCGCGTGCCGAGAGTGACGTTTGCTCGCAATCCACGAACCACCACAGCAATTCGATTCACACGGAGACGATCGCCGGGCAAGTGCCGCAGCCATCGGATTTCTGTGTCTCATAGTGTCACCGTTCCTTCAGGGGTGAATTTTGGAGCGGGGGGACTTACCGGCATAATTGGCGACGGCAAGTACTCAGGTGCGGGGATCATTGCGGCCGTCTTGTTCGGATTGTCAATCACTAGACGTCCGTTGCTGACTATCCCCCTGTTGATTTCTCAAGGAGTCGGTACTTTGGCTGTCTTTTGGATGGCTGCTCTTCTCTGGAAGATGAGTTCGGTGTTCAACACTCCCGAGCTTCGGAATAACCCGCTTGGCGGCCTAGTGCCGCACTTATGGTTAGCTCAAAGTGCGGGATTGTACTTCGGTCTTGTCGGTGGCATTTTGGTTGCTGGGGCCATTGGATACCCGTTCTCCGTCAGCCCGGCAGGGACCCGTGCCCTTGATCATCAATCAAACCGTGTTCACTGCTGGTGGGCTGCTTCTTGCAGTATACATCGGCGGGGTGGCTACGTGTTGCAGGACGGTTTGACGATTGGTGCTCCAGCTGGCGATCCATCGCGCCCTGCCCAACCATTTCAAGTTCCTGCGTTCGTAACACCGGAAGACCCAAGGGTCGCTTGGCGACGCAAGTACAACGTGGACGAGGGACAGTTTGAAGGCATGATTGCCAACTATCGTGCAAGGAAGTACCCCGAACAGGTATCCGGCTCCGACTGGTGGGAAGAAACGCCGCACCTCGAACACCAGTCGAAATCAATGACCTCTACCCACCGCTCAAATCACGAGAATGGTATGTGGCGGAGTGGAGCGGAGGCTTCTCGTCATCGCGCAACTTTGATCGCAACATCAATTTCGGAAGTGGTGAAACGACGTACAAACTGACTCTTTAAGACGCGGGTCCGCACGGAACCCAATTTGCCGATCAAAGAGCTTCATGGAGAGATGTATTTTGTCAAGGACGGAAACACGATCTTCGCGACGGAAGTATCAGATGTTCCTGACGTGAGTTTTACCGGATTCATGCCCGGTCTGGTTGAAGATCGATCCTTACGACGACAACAACCCCGCGCATCGGGAGTTGCGATATGCGAAGGATGAGGAAATCATGCCGATCTTCAAAGTTCGTCGGGTGGTTCTGGCGGATGGGATCGAAAAGCGATTCGACTAAAGGGTCTGACCGGGGACGGTTGTTGGGGAGACGGGGGCGAAGAGTTCCGCCGAGCTGCAGCGAGTCGGCTCGGACGAGTTCCCAACAGGACTTCTGCTCCAGAACAGATGATTGCCCGTGCAGCCGATCGGTGGGGACTCACCGGCAATTGTCAACCACCGCGCGGGCTGCTTGATGCCGAATTGTCCCCGTGACAAATCGACCGGGGCCGTCGGCAATCTCGGAACACGCTTCGATCGCCAGCATTTTGGCATGACCGTCGATGCCGCATTCGGGGACGGCGATGGGCTTCCGCTGCCGCAGCGTCACACTGGCGTCGATGTCACGAGATTGTGACGATGATGATGTCCCTCTGCGATCCAGCCCGGAGGGCTTGCAGAAATTAGCCGGCGGTCAGCGCAGCGCCACCGCCGGTCCCGAGCCCCGAATCGCCCGCATCCTGAAGGGATGCCAGAACACGGTATCGGAGGTTTTCATGTGCACGTTTCTCAGCCTGCCCGTCAACATCATCTTCAGAACGAAACATCGAAATCCATGGATCGTTGACGGCTGGATTGAACGATTTCACGAATACATCGGCGGAACCATTCGAGCACTCGATGGTGTTCCTGAATCCGTCGGTGGCATTGTCGATCACGTTTAACTGCTGGTCGGATTGAAGTCCACTCACTGACGGTCGGATTTCACGCGTGAAATGAAGAAGAGCACGGCTCAGACAGCTTCCGGTGGTGCGCCGCTCGGCGGCGACCACCGGCTAATTTCTGATGTCCCTCCGGGACGAATCACAGGAGGTCGCAACAAATCATCAGCAATCGCCAATTGCTGATATTCGTCCCATATGCCGTGTTCGTGGAACAGCATCGCATCTGCATCAACGCTCTCGACCACGACCGAACCCTGACCTTCGCCGTTGCAGACACCTTTGCTGGTGCCTGATGAAGCCTTGAATACCAGAGAGTTTACAATCGACAGTCGTTTCCAAACTGAATTCAGGATCAAATGCAACTTCCCTGTTCACTCTCCGATCACTTTCACCAGAACACGTTTGTCCCTGCGACCATCGAACTCGCCGTAGAAGATTTGTCTCACGGCCAAAAGTCCAGCTTCCCCTTCGGTGATGGCGACGACGACTTCGCGGCCCATGATCTGGGTCGTTTCGCTATGAGCGTCGGCATTGTCTTCTCCGGTTCGGTTGTGAGCATATCGCTGAGGTGAGGCGTCGAAGGGTGCGAGACCTTTCCAGCCATTTCTGAGCCGTCCTCGTGGAGACCTGATTCGTCATCGTTGATAAAGACAGATGCCGTAATGTGCATTGCATTGACCAGGCAAAGTCCTTCCTGAATTCCGCTCCTGCGTACGATTTGTTCGATTGTGGGTGTGATGTTTTGAAAGCCCATTCGGGCGTTGACGTTGAATGTCAGATATTCAGTGTGGGATTTCATGGCTGGTCTGTCCGGGAAAGTGAAACAGTGGATTCTGATTCCTCGAACGTTACCAGAGGCGGTCTGTCCTGGGGTGTCTGAAGACAGGAAAACAGGATCGGTCGTCCAACCGCGAATGGCTTCTCATCCGGATTCTGGGCGGGTGGACGGTGATCGCAGAGACGTTCTGCCGCCGGGATCTGCGTCGTCTGGTTGAAAACACTCGGTTTTTTACGTGATTCCTGAGATCAGAAGAAAATTCTGCAGAATCTTCCAGGGATTTCTCATGCCCGCCGAATAGCTACCTCGTGATGCGAGATGTGGGCTCGCGGATCAATCGTGTGGTCCCCCGGTGAGGAGAAGAGAGATGCTGAAGAAACTGGTTGTTGGCGCTATGGCAATGGGTCTGGCAACAGGAATGTTGTTCGGGACCGATTCGTTCAGCTACTTGAGGACATTTGGTAAGAATGTCCGGACGGCTGTGAAGTCTGAAATCACGCCGGAATTCGAGCTGGCTCGAATTCGCGACGAGGTCGATAATCTGCTGCCCGAAATTCGTCGTCATATGACGGTTGTTGCCGAGCAGTCGGTGGATGTCAAAGACATGGAGCGATCTCTGGCGGATAAAGAGTCAAATCTGACTCGTCAGAAGGATGCGATTCTTGCGTTGCGGAGCGATCTGGAGAGTGGTTCCAGCAAGTTCACCTACAAGGCGGTTTCGTACACCCGCGGCGAAGTCGAGGCGGATCTTTCACACCGTTTTGAAAGCTACCGATCTGCAGAAGATTCGATCAAACGAGATCGTCAGATCCTGACCGCTCAGAAGGATACGCTTCGTGCGAATCAGCAGAAGCTGGATACGATGCTGAGCAAGAAACAGGATTTGGTTGTCAAAGTCGCTCAGCTGGAAGCCCGACTGAAGCAGGTTCAGGCTGCAGAAGCGGTCAACTGTATTGAAATTGACGACTCGAAGCTGGCTCGTGTTGAGCAGTTGATTAAGGACGTCAATCGTCAGTTGGACGTGCGAGAATCGATGCTGGAAACAGAGGGGCACATAATGGGGCGAATTCCGGTAGAAGATGACTCCCCGGTTGTGGATGCGGATGTGCTGAATGAGATTGATGCTCATTTCGGACTGGCGTCTGATGCAAACGTCGCGGAAGCGGGCTCAGACACCTCGATCTGAATCTGACACCAGATGGATGAAGTGCCAGCGCTGGGCAGCATGAATTTCAATCTGCTCTCCCATTTGCTGGAAGGGGATGCATCGAAGTCCAGTTTCTGGCTTGGTTGCTGATGACCGGGATCACACGACGCTCCGGGTTCGACATGGCTCGGGCCCGGAGCTTTTCTTTCGAGCGTGGTAGAGTACTACAATGCTTTCAGGCGTACTCAGAATTCCAAATCCGCTTCCGAAGTCATGGTTCGCGGAGACTTGTGTGCCGATGGCGTTTCCAGACGCTGTTGATTCACGCAGACAATCATCAACGACACTCCCGACCTCGACATTAAAAGCTGATCCTGTGTGGCAAAGTGAATGCGAACGATATGTGTTATGGATCGATGGCGTCGGGGCCTGGCAGTTGTGCATGGGTGGCCAGTTCCTGATTGGCGGTCCGACGCTCGAACATCAGGCGGCTGATATCTGTTTGCTCGCAAACCTGTCCCGCCAACATGCGACTTTAAAGAGAATTCGCGAAGACTGGTTCATCCAGCCCCATGCTGCGACCGTTGTTTCCGGTCGAACGATCACCGATCAGACGTTGCTGAAGACTGGTGACCAGATCAAACTGGCAGAAAGAGTGCGACTGGGGTTTCGAATCCCCAGTATTCTGAGCGGTTCGGCTGTGATCGACTTCGAAAGTTCTCATCGCCCAACGCAGTCCGTCAATGGTATCATCCTGATGACGGACACGTGTCTGCTGGGGCCACGGAGAGATCATCATGTCTGCTGCCCGGACTGGGGAGATCTGGTGGTGCTGTTTCGGCAGGACGGCCAGCTTCGATGTCGATCGAAACTACCACTCAAGGTGAATGACGTTCAAATCCGGGACTCGGCCCCATTGCAGGACGGAGCAATCGTTTCCTGCGAAGACCTGAGATTTCGGATCGAGAAAATGAAAGACGGAAACGGACCTTCGGGCAGGTCCACATAAACTAAAACGCAGGCTTAAATCTGCGGGCCGAGTTTGTCGTGTGTTTTGTGATTGAAGAACTCGGCGACTGTAAGCACTGAAGACTGCAGGAACAGGATCATGAAGTTCACCTTTGCACCAGAATCCAGACCGCTTGATGGGTATACCATCAAACGCGCGATCCATCGTGGTGGTTTTGGCGAGGTGTACTATGCGTTGAGTGATGCCGGCAAAGAAGTTGCGCTGAAACTGCTGAACAACAATCTGGATGTCGAACTGCGAGGGGTGTCGCAGTGCCTGAATCTGAAGCATCCCAACCTGGTCACGATCTTTGATATTCGTCAGGATTCGGACAAAGACCACTGGATTGTGATGGAATATGTCGGCGGTCGAGGCTTGTACGAAGTGATGACCGATTATCCTGCCGGGATGCCGCTGCCGGATGTCCTGAGGTGGCTGGAGGGGATCACAGCCGGGCTGAGTTTTTTGCATGATCGCGGCATCGTGCATCGCGATCTGAAGCCAGCGAACGTGTTTTCGGAAAACGGCGTCGTAAAGATTGGCGACGTTGGGTTGTCAAAGTATATCTCTGAAAGTCGCCGCAGCGCGCAAACGCAGAGCGTTGGTACCGTCTATTACATGGCCCCCGAAGTGGCGCGAGGGCGATATGGTCGTGAGGTCGACGTTTATGCCATCGGGGTCATGCTGGTTGAAATGCTGACCGGGCACGTCCCATTCGATGGTCAGACGACCGCTGAGATTCTGATGAAGCACTTGACGGCAGATCCCGATCTGACGCCACTGCCGGTGTCACTGCGTCCTGTGATCGCGGCAGCTCTGGAAAAGGATCCCGAAAAGCGAATCGCGGATGTAGACCGTCTGTTCCAACAGTTCCGCGAAGCAGCCGGGGAAGCGGCCTCGCGGGAAGTTGCAAAGACGCTGGACCCCGCCAGTGATCGCGTCGCAACGCCGAATGCCGGTCCTAAACAACGACTGCAGTCGGCGTTGAGTCGTGGAAAAAACGCTCGTGAACGCTCGTTGACCGGAATGGCCGAAACATGGCAGCCTATGCAGCGTTTCTGGAACGACAGAGTTCCGGCACCTGCAAAATGGGTCATCTGCGGTGCACTGTTTCTCTTGATTCTTGAGTCTGGTGTTCTGCGGCCAGTCGCGGCCGGAGGCCTTGTCGGCGGCATCGCCTGGATGGGCTGGCGCATAACCAAACGTGTGTTTGGACTCGACAACGCTTTCGACACGGGTGAAGTCAGTCGACAGGCTGCTCACGCTGGTCCGCAGTACGCTGCAACGATGGTTCCGAATGCTTCTGCTGATGCGTCAGCCATCTCCGGACGTCCAGCTCAGTATGCTGATGCTCGCCGTCCTCAGGCGACCGTTCCACAGCCGCAGGTTGCTGCGGTCAGGACGTACACGCCAAAGACGTCGCGGCAAATTCCGGCCAGACAAAAGACCAGCGACATTACAACGTCGATGTCTGTTGCCATGCTGGCTGTCTTTCTGGTGACCGTTGCGATTCACTTTGTCTCCGCTCTCCTTCCTCAAACAGTGCATGTTGTCTACTTTGGGTTAGTAACGTTGCTCGCTGCCTGGACGCTGATCATTCCCTCAAAAATCTGGGAAGGTCGGACGGGTGACGGAATTGTCCGTCGAATGCTGCTGGGAGGAACTGGCCTGGCCGTCGGGGCATTTGCGTGGATGTTGAAAGAATTCCTGATGCTGTCAGACGATGGGCTGCTTCATTCGGGCGAGGTAGGTCAGGTCTACGCGGGACGAGTTGGCGGCATTCATTTGATTACTGAAGGTGGGCTTCCGACTCTGGCAGGATTCATGGCGTTCTTTGGATTGCTGTTCGCTATCCGTCGGTGGTGGTGGCAGGCTGACAGTTTCCGAAAAGCTCGCTTCCGGGTCTCATCAGCGTTGGTGACGCTGGTTCTGGGGGCAATCCTGACGTCGGTACTTCCGTTTCCGGATGGGTTGGGAGCGACGTGGGCACTGGCCATTTCTGCTGTTGTTCAATTGTCCGCAGGCTGGACGCCACAGGAAGATCGCCGACTTATACCTGCCACTGAGTCAACAAAGACGGCTCCGGTACTTGCTGCCGTTCGTCATCCTGTGTGTGCGGAGTAACTGCTTTGATTGTCCAGACCGCAATGAGCAGAGTTGAGCAGACGGAAAGAATCCGGGTGACGGAAAGGTTGAGGGACTAATGCTGGGTATATTCGTGCTGGGAACATTCGAAATCCTGCTGCTGGCTGGCATCGCCTGTCTTGTCCTGACTGCGAAATCGACCTGCCGATCCAATCCTCGCGCAGCGCCGACTCTGGTTCGATCCGGTATTCTTGTGGTTTCGGGCATCGTCATATTTCTGGCGGTTGTCAGGTTCAAATCCGATCGGCGTGAAATCATCCCGCAAAACCGGGCAGAGATTGCTGCTGCAGACTTGCAGGAATCCATCACGGAGCTCGAACAGGCCCGCGAAAAACTTCACCAGCAGGTGCATGGTACAATCGAATTGCCAGAGCCTTTTTCCCCGCCGACTGTCCCCGAGGTTCCTCTGGTCCCGGGTGCTGCCGTGGGCCAAAACGAGGTCGATCAAACAGCTGATACTTTGCCTGTCGAACCAAGTGTCAAAGCGGAAGAAGAATCTGCCTCAGTGGGCAGGCTGACATTGCCGAACGGTGATGTCATCCTTCTGGATCTTTCGGAAGGCGTCATCGAGGACTTGATTCGTCAGTCAGGTGGTGATGCTGTCCAGTCTCTGGCAGAAGATCTGCCGGAAGGAATTCAGCGCATTTACAGGTTGGTGCCCCTGACAACTTCAGGGCCAGGGCTTCTGCCTGCGGGTAGTTCCACAAAGCAACCATTGAAAGTCGTAGAAGGGATTCGCACCGTGGCCGACGCCGTGCGTTATGCGATCGTTACCGGTCGTGATGATGCGGCCAATCGCTCTGTGTCAAACGCTGCTGCCGCGCTGCTTGCCGAAAAACCGGCAGACTCGACAGACTCGACAGACGCGACAAGCTCGACAGACGCGACAGGCTCGGAGGTATTGACGTCGAAGTCACAGGTCGGTGAACTCCTGCCTGACTGGGTTAATAATCCGGACGGCGGTAGGCTTGTTGTGGAAACACAGTTTCATCCATCAGAGGAAGACGATCAGGAACTCCTGCTCAGTGAAATCGACAATTCGCTTCTGGGTCACTTAAAGGAACGCCACAATCAATGGCTTGCGGTACACCATGCTGGCAGGCTGCCTGTTCGATTCTCTCTGACACCGGAGACAGCCCGGCAGTGCATTGTGGCTCGGGTGGAGCAGAGTGAGGTTCTTGAAACAAGCGCAGGACCTCAGTCGATGATTCGCACGATCGCTTTGGTTGAGTTTCCTGAAGCGGTGGACAAACAAGCATTCGACATGATTCGAAAGGCTGTTCAGCGTGAGCGGATGTTTCTTGTTGTTCTGGTCACAATTCTGATTGGTTTGTCTGTTCTGACGGGAGGAATCTTTGTCAGGACTGGCATTGCTGCAGGAAAAGCTCGAAAGGTCATGGCACTTGCCGGACTGGCATTAACGACGTTACCGCTTGCTTTGGTGGCTGTTGCAGCCATTGGAACAACGATCCAGGGAGACCCCGTGGAAGTGCCCTGGGAGCCAGAGCATGCGACCATTGATCTTGCACCAGGAACGAAGCCGGAGAAGAACAGCTCGGTTACGGTGAGTGCCAGAGCGGGCGCCTCCGGGGCCAGCTTAACGATCAATAAATCGTGGTAGGCATCTCAAGCCACGCAGCAGAAGTCAAACGGACATCCTGCGGACCGGCTCGGCGATTCTCCGGAGTCCCGCTCCGGGGAAGCAGGGCGAATCGTGGATTTGAAATGGCGTGTATCAGCTCTGCTGATGAAAGCAACGAACGACCATCTCGATACTTAAAACGGAGCGGGGCCGTCGTCCTCGTTGTAAAATGAACCGCCGACAAAGTCGTCATCGTCCTGAGCGGGCTGTGCAGAGCCACCACCTGAAAGGACCTGGAAGTTTGTTGCTTCCGCGCTCAGGAAGAATTTGACTTCGCTTTGAGGGTCACGCTGCCACTTTCTGCCGTTCAGACGGTAACTCACGCTGACCTCGTCGCCGACATTCAGTGTATCTGCTCGGTCACATCCGTCCTGGACGAGTTCCAGTGGAATGTAGTTGGTGAAACGGCCGTTGTTTTGCTCCAGAACGATGAGTCGTTTGCGGAATCCCTTCTGGCCGTAGGTTTTGGTTTCTTCGATCAGGTGAACTTTGCCCGTGACGGTTGGGTCTGCCATTTCAATATCTCTTGTCAATCAGAACTGTGGTTCGGCCTGAAATTCGCCGAGAAACTACTGGTCCGGTGGCGAATGCTAGGCCGTGAGCTGCGTGCCTTCAAGCTGTCGTGTCCGTTACCAGTCGATGTCTATGGATTCCTCCATCCAGTACTTTCAATTCTTGCCAGTTCTGAGTGGATATCCGTGCCCTGGTAGAACGAAAACCATCCCCTGAGTTGGCGTACCTCGCCCGGAGGGCAATCTTCAAACTTTGGATCGGAGTGAAGGCAGGGGCAGGGAGCATTGCCCCAGGCACGGTGAATGGGATCCCAGGCACTAATGATCCATCGTGTGCTGTCAGCGGATCCAGCGATTGCGTACCCGTTCACAAACAGCTTGTTGTCATTGGTCTGCGCGTCGAAGCCTTCAACGGCTTTGAGCATTACGCAGTTTTGAACTCGTAAATCGGTGAGTGTGTCTTTCGTGCCATTCTTCAGCCACATCGACATTTGAAGATGGTCCTTCCGGGGAACGACCCTGGTGCCAAATTCTATTCCATCACCTGTGGTAACTTCTCCACTGTCGGACCTCTGTCGACTGATTGCGAGTGACGGCATTCGTCGTCTGAACTCGAATGCGCCGTCTTTGCTGACGGACCATTCCAGTTGTTCGAGCCTGATTCCCTGTTTCGTCCAGATGGTGTCAATGTGCGTATGTGCCAGGTAGGTCAGCCCCAGGTTCGACCAGATGGCTTCCGGAACATCCAGAACAGCATAGCTGTGCTCATCCCATGGGCAGAAGACGCTGAGTTTCGTTTCCCGCTGAGGGTCAATGGCTCCGTCCAGGAAGCCGATTCTTGGATGACGCCCACCGGGGTAGGGAAGAACAAACAATTTGTCTGTTGGCCGAACAGGCCGGTTTCTGCGATGGATCCCGAACTGCTTTAGTTTGTCAGACAACTCCGCTTCTGACAGGCCCGTGACTTCGCTGGCCTCTCTTGATTCGAAGCGATGGTACCAGATCATATTCTGCAACCATTGCTTAAGTTGGTCGTCGTGTGAACAAACACGCGTTTGTCCATTGGTATCAGCGTTCGTTTTCGCCGCAGGTTTTTCTGTCACCTGAGCGTTGCTCTGCTGGTCCCCGGCGAGGCAGACAGAGAATGATGCCATGATTGCAGGAAGTGTGATGCGCTGTACGGCATTCAAAATCCGGGAGTTCTTCAGGGACATCATGGCTGTGTCTTTCGCAGACCCGTCAAAACAAAAAAGCCTCGAACGACTTGTCCGAGGCTTCATATTAACTCACAAGCGATGTTCATGACACCTTGGCGCTATTCTTAGTGAATAGAACATCCGGCGACATGGCACACGTTTTCTGCAAGGACCGCTACCAAATCTGAATGCGTTGTTCTTTTGGCTTGAACAACTTATCACCGGGTTTTACCTGGAATGCCTCGTAGAACGCATCCAGATTGGAAACAGGTCCATTGGCCCGGAATGCTGACGGCGAATGCGGGTCGACGACAAGTCGGCGGACAAGCTCTTCTTCCCTGTACTTTCGCCGC
Source organism: Planctomycetaceae bacterium (assembly GCA_041398825.1). Lineage (NCBI taxonomy): Bacteria > Pseudomonadati > Planctomycetota > Planctomycetia > Planctomycetales > Planctomycetaceae > Planctomycetaceae bacterium. Next base: position 18,382 of record JAWKTX010000022.1, read on the forward strand.
CAGATTTGTGACCAGCCAAGGAAGAACCTCTGATTGGCGGTGTATCCATCCATTTCAGGGCCGGGTTTGTTTCCCAGTGACATTCGATAGGCCTTGAAGGCGATCGCCATGCCGCTCAGGTCAGCGATGTTCTCGCCCAGTGTCAATGCACCGTTGACGTTCTTTCCCGGCAGCGCTTCGTAGCCCTGATACTGATCGACAAGAGCTTTGGTTAGTTTTTCGAACGCTGCTTTGTCTTCATCGGTCCACCAGTTTTCCAGGTTACCGTCGCCATCGTACTTGCTGCCCTGGTCGTCGAATCCGTGGCTGATTTCGTGTCCGATGACGGCTCCGATGCCACCGTAATTGACGGCATCTTCTGCTTTCGGATCAAAGAACGGTGGCTGCAGAATGGCAGCCGGGAAGACAATCTCATTTTTGCCGGGGTTGTAGTAGGCGTTGACGGTCTGTGGCGTCATTCCCCATTCTTTTCGATCGACAGGCTGACCAAGCTTGTTGATCATTCGATTGTGCTCAAACTGAGCTGATCGAAACATGTTGCCAATCAGGTCGTCTTCTCGAATCTCCAGTTTGCTGTAGTCGCGCCATTCATCCGGGTAGCCGATTTTCGGCGTGATCTTGTGAAGTTTTTCAAGCGCTTTTTGTTTTGTGGCATCGGTCATCCACGTGAGTTCATGGATGCTGGATTCATACGTTTTCAGCAGATTTGCGACCAGTTCATCCATGCGTTTCTTTGCTTCCGGCGTGAAGTGGCGCTGGACGTAAATCTGTCCCAGTGCTTCCCCCAGGACTCCAAAGTCGCCAGCGCCGGCTCCGGAAACAGCGTCAACGGCTTTCTTCCATCGCGGTTGCTGTTCAGGGATACCGGATATGGTCTTGTCGTGTAGTTCGAAGTGGGCGTCGACAAAGTCCTCATCCAGAAAAGGAGCGGCAGCGTCCAGAAGTTCGAAAGTCAGAAATTGCTTCCATGTTTCGACTGGTGTTTCTGCAAGAATTGAGTCCAGTTCCTCGAAGAAACTGGGAGTCATGACGTTGATTTCCGTCAGGTCAGCCGTTCCGGATGCCTTCAGATATTCGCTCCATGGGAAATTTGCTGTCAGCTCCGGAAGCGTGTCAACCTTTCGGATGTTGTATCGTTTTTCGGCGTTTCGCAATTCTGTTCGCGGCCACTGTGCCTTCGCGAATCTGGTTTGCAGTGCGAGGATTGCATCGGCGGCTTTTTCACCCTCTGGCAACGCGGCCAGTTCGAACAGGCGGGTGATGTATGATCGAAGGGCTTTGCGAGCGGCAACGTACTTCTCGTCGTCCAGCAGGTAATAATCGCGGTCGGGCAGTGTCGTGCCACCCTGAGCGATCTGAGCCAGGTAGCGTGTCGAATCTTTGGCATCGATCATCACGAAGAATCCGAATGGTCCGCCCAGGCCAATCGTGTTCAGGTGGCCAAGAAGTGGTCCCAGCTCGGCTGTGGACTTCAGACTTTCGATTCTCGACATCTCTGATCTCAGAGGCGAAATGCCGTTTTTGGCAATTCGGTCCGTGTCCATGAAGCTGTTGTAGTAGGCCCCAACCTTTTTCATGTTCTCATCGGTCGGGTTTGCGGCAGCATCTTTGACGATCTGCAGGATGTTTTCCCGGGCGGCGTCATCAAGAGCAATGAAGGATCCGTAGTTCGACTTGTCACCCGGGATCTGGGTCATTTTAAGCCAGCGGCCATTCATGTGTTCGAACAGATCGTCCTGAACGCGAACTGTTGGCTCAATACCGTCCAGATCCAGACCTGAATACAAGTCCTCAGCCCGTGAGCTGGCTGTCACGATCACGAGTAGAACTATTCCTTGCAGGAAGCGCATTTTGAAGTCCCTCAGTTTTAAATTCCATTGCCTGTTCCGTTTCCCGGAACGCCTGGGAAAGTGTAGCAAGGCAGGCGGAGTGATGCCTCCGATGCCTCGAATGTTGCGTATTTGCCCCCAATGGGCTGGGGGTTCCTGCGTCACAGGCGTGCAACCGTGCGGGTTTTGCAAATTTTGTGTGGCGGATTGCCAACACTGAGTCGCCTGGATGCATCATCCTGCGGAATTTCACCAGTCGCTGTTTTTCAACAGTTCTTTAAGAAACAGAACGACATCCTACCGCCCCAACAAAACCGAATAACTGACATCAATCCTGTGCCGCCGTCGATTTTTTGGCCTTTTCTTGTCGCTGTCAGGAAGCAAGGTTGTCGTGCACAGAATTCACAATTCTCCGTGCCAGGTTACTGTCGTTGCGGGCCCTTCTGTTTCCTCCAGCGTCTTTTGAGCAACACGAAAGTAGAATCATGCAGTACGTCACCAGAAACCCCCGTCGATTTCGGTTCAGAGATCGCAAAGGCGCGGCCATTGTGGAACTTGCTGCAGTCCTGCCGGTGTTCATGATGACGCTGATCGGCATTATTGAATTTGGTCGAGCGATGTCGGTGAGTCAGATGCTGAACGCTGCTGCACGCGAGGGTTGTCGACAGGCGATCCTTGATGGATCGACGAACGCGAATGTGACTGCCGACGTCAGGGATCTGGTTGTCAACACGGTCAACTGCCCGATTGGTGCAGTGACTGTCACGATCGCGGTGACCTCCGAATCCACCGGGCAAACGCTAACGGACGTCAGTCTGGCAAAGCCTCGAGACTTGATTGAAGTCGACGTTCTGGTTCCTCAGGAATCCTGCAGCTATGCGCTGTCCCGTTGGCTGTCTGGTCGGTCCCTGCGTGGGCAGTGTGCTATGCGGCACGAGTAGAGTTCCGAATCTGCTCAGTCAGGCACGATTCAAGAACCGGTGAATACACCAAATTCCATCTCGACAATTCAGGGGAGAACAATGCCATGGTCACTTCAACCATCCCGAAGACATTGCGGGGCCTGTGTGCCCGCAGAGTCGGTCTCTTGCTTACGGGGCTGTGCCTCGCTTCAGCATCAAATTCGCTTCAGGCGGAAGAAGAACGAACTCTGATCAAGGTTGAAGAAGACTGGGAAGCGCTGATCACAGAAGCTGACGAGGATTCCTGCAGCCCGCAGATCATCAATGTGATCTCCCCGGTACAGACTCTGTCGGGACTTTATGGCATGGTTGAACTCAACCACAACTCCTTCCCAACCTTCAACGAAGGAGGAATTCAGCTTCAGGGGCGAACGGGAGAAGATCTAAACTGGGCTCGTTCTTTCGCTTACGATCGTCGACTGCGTCACAGCTATGATCGATTGCAGTACACAGTCGGGCTTCGAGTTCTGCAGGAAGAATATTTCGACAATGCCGACTTACTGCTGATCGTCAAGAAGGTAGCCTCCAAATCGTGGGGCAATCTGAATAACGATGTCATGGTACTGGGGCTCCGGATGGAAGACGCCACTCTCGATGATTACTCACCCGAGTTTTCTGTGGCATCAAGCAGCGTTCACGTCGGTGCACATCGTGTCGCGTCAATGTATATGAAGGAGTGTCGCCGCTACTACTCCAACGGAGACGTCGAGACCGATACAACCGTTCGCTACGCGAAACGGTATGTGGAAGTGGAAGGCGCGATCATGCTGGACTACTACTCAAGCGTTCTTGAATAAAGAACGGGCCTGTTTCTTCCCTCAAGAGTGGCTTCTGTTTTGGTGTTCAGCATTCACTGGTTTATCAGGAAAATCCGGGCGTTCTTCCAATTGGAGACAGGTCATGAGAATAAGCGTTAAGATCAATCAGCCACCAAAGCGAGAAGGATCCATCCTTGTGATGGCAGCGGTTGTAATGGCCATTGTAATGGCGTTTGCAGCCTTCACTGTGGACCTTGGTATGATCACCGTGACCAAGGGGCAGCTGCAGAATGCCGCAGACTCAGCTGCGCATGCCACCGCCAAAGAGCTACTTCGGGCGTTTGGTCCCTCAGCGACGCTGACTCCAGCCGAAGCAGAAACTGCAGCCAGGGCAAGAGCAGTCGAAATGGTGGGGCGGTTCCGAAGTGGGGACGTCCAGTCCACGATTGCCGTAGATACGCGTGACGTTCGGTTTGGAAATCGCAGCTGGGACGAAGCGAACCAGGAGTGGTTGATGCAATGGGGCGTCCAGCCATACAACATGGTCGAAGTGACCGCGCGGCGAACAGCTGCAACGAACAGCGCATTACCCATGACATTCGCTCGTTTCCTCGGCATCTCAAGTCACGACGTCGCGGCTTCCAGCATTGCCTCAGTCGCACCGATTAACGGTTTCGAAAAACCGAAGCCAAACGAAACCGTTGATATCCTTCCGATAGCTGTGGATCTGCAGACGTGGGAAAGTCTGATGGTTGCTGCAGCTGGAAATTCAAGTGGGGGCACGTCGTCCACATTCAAAGATGTCTATCGCTATGCGAATTCTACCGGTGGAATCCTGTCTGGCTCAGACGGCGTTCTGGAGTTTGACATCTACCCGGATGTCAATACGAGTTTACCACCTGGAAATCGCGGCACAGTCGATCTGGGCAGTCCAAATAACAGCACCGCCGACCTGAAGCGTCAGATTGTCAATGGGCTGAATGAATATGACATGAGCTACTTTCCAAATGGTGAACTCATGTGTTCTTTCGAGCATCCGGTTCAGTTGAACGGAGATCCGGGCATCAGTGCCGGAATTGAAGCGTCATTGAAGAGCATTATTGGTCAGGTGCGAGCTATACCGATCTTCACTCAGGTATCCGGGCCGGGAAACAATGCCAACTACACGGTCGTGAAATTTGTGGGCGTGCGAATCATGGCTGTGAATCTGAAGGGTGGCCCCAAGAGTCGTTACCTGATGGTACAGCCAGCCGAGTTTTCGTCACCGTATGTCATTCGATCCAATGGAGATATCCAGTTCGATTCCATTGTCAGTCAGCCTTACCTCATTCGCTAGTTCGGCCAGCTTCGACTTGACGCAGCGACAGAATGAGTCGATGTCGATCCGCTCGGATTCGATGAATGCGATAACTTCCGGGGGCCTCTTCTGTAACAGAACCTGACAGCACTGAAACGTCCGTTAACTCCGCCAAAGCCTGCATCGAGAATTCTCTCGGAATGGCTGGCGGAGTTAAGTCGTTTAAGAGCTTTCGGCTCATTTGTTCGACCAGTGTCGTCATCACGTTTGGCGGGTCACCGGCTGTGTACTGTTCCTGAGTCGGACCGTCCGGTTGGGAGGCAGGTTCTGAACCCTGCGGAATGCGAAGGGGCTGCGAAAAATCCTCCGAAAGCTGTTGCTTCACTGGAATGACCGTGATTCCATCATTTGTCAGCGCCCAGCGATTGTCATCGACTGTGATACCTTTCCACCGGGATTCGATCACCATCCACTGGCTGGTTCCTCCGAATGTCGGGATGACACGCAGTGTTAATCTGAGCGTAATACGACCCTGTGAAAAAATGACCTGAAGCGGAGCCTGAGCGGCAAGTTCCACAGAGAAGACCGTGGCAACGCCAGCCTCAGGAGTGAAAAGGTCTGCCGCAATACGCTCGGCTTGTCGCTGAATAACGTCCAGCGTCATCCCGGGCGAATCGTCGGATTGGAGTAGTTTCGACAATCCGGCCCGGAGTCGGTTGAGTTGGTTGTCTGTGATGATCAGACCGCCGGGTACGAAACGGTTGATAACATCGTTCAGCAGGTGGTCATTGAGAACAACTAACACGTCTTCTTTGTCTGCGAGTTCTATGTCCGGCGCGACGCGTTCACGATCAGGGTTTGGTTGCCTCAGGACAAGCTGACCGGCCAGCTCCTTCGAGAGAATCAAACCTCGTACGGACTGCTCCGTTGAATCAGTCGATAGCTGCTGCCCGGACACCTGAAGTAGCGATTCCACACGCGGGATGATCGACTGGATGGTCGAATTGAGTTTTGATAACTCGGCATCGACCCCAGCGTCGACACGCGGGATAATGTCGCGCGACAGATCTTCGGCCAGAGCGCGGTCGATCCGGGGTGATCGCCGCAGGACCTCGGACCAGGCGATCTGATCTGCGGCCGGGCCGATTAATGGCAGCATACTGGCAATGCTCATCACGCGAACGGGGTTCTGCGAAGCCTGGATCACGCCGTAGCCTTTGTTGGTAAGCAGCTGCGGTCCGTTGATGTAGACGGGTTTGGTGATTTCAAAACGATGCAATCCGTCGCTGTGAATCAGCGCCTGTGGATTTCTGGTTTCGGTGCGGCTGGTCACTGTGCCTGAAGTAATGATCTCTGCGTGCAGCCAGCGGGCATCAGGAACAATTCGGAGACGGGTTTCAGTGATGGTCGTCTGACATCCCTGAACAGGATTTCCAAGCAGTTCTTTCGTTACCGGCTCAGATTCGCGTCGCTGTTCCTGAACCCGTTTTTCGACAAGACTCGATCGAATCACCACCGCGGCCAGGATCCCATCGTCTTCCGATACCGCGATTTGCTGCCCGGTGGCTTTTGGCAGCAGAATGCTCGACGCCCACAATCCGATCAGAAACCAGCATGGCATGGTATTTTTCTGTGTCGGTTGCATGTTCCCGAGACTTTCGGGTGGATGAAGGAGGGTTCTGAACGCCGGGCAGCCTGTTCGAGCTGAAAGAATGCCACAACCAGACCGAAGATTCAATCCGTTGTCCGGAATCCCGCGAAATACTCGCGACGTGTTACATTTCCTGGTAGCCTTTGCTCGCGCGGCGAGATGCCAGCCACCAGAATGGGAGCGAAAAACCGGTTTTCGCCCCTGGCACCTGTCTCAGAGTTGTGCCGGAACGTTGTTTGTCCAGGGCGAGTACAGATGACTTTGTTTTTACAAATCGTAGCGGGGTTCTTTGTCGCTCTTATACTTGTCGGAGCCCTCGCCTTTTGGTTTATTCGACGCAAGATTCGTAAGTTTACCCAGAACTTTGGAGGCATCATCGAAAAGGCGCTGGAACAGGCCATGTCCGGTTCCATGGTGCCCCCGTTCCGAATGCATTTGAAGTTGCACGAATCCGATGACGACGAAGATTCACCGTTTCATCACATCGATGATGTTGAGCGTCTGAGTGAACAGTTTGATGGACTTGGGTTTGAGCGGGTGGCGGATTTTGACGTCACAAACATGCCGCTCGGAATTCGAGGCTGGATTCACGCGGAGCATCGGCTGTTCGCAATTGTCTATGACCATCCCGTTGGTGGCGCAATTTGCGATGTGAGCAGGCGATACACGGATATGGCAAGCTGGACAGCTTCGAATTCGAAGTACGACGGCATGAACATGCCGCCCGGCGCGCATGCGGTTTTTCTTCCGGAATCTTCAGTCGAAGAACTCATGCAGAGAGTTCTGGAAGAGTCTCCTGTTAACAACATTATGCCCGCGGATCGCGAAAAATTTGCCTATGTGGTTGAAGCCGCCTATGCACGAACAATGAACTGGAACATTGAACGAGGAGGTCCGACGGAACAGGAAATTCGCCGTATGGCAGAAATCAACGGCGACGAAGCGACCGACGAATTCGTTGATCAGGTCCAGTCAGCATGGAAAAGAGCCATCAGCGAGTTTCTTTCTGAAAAGGCGCTGCAGCTTTGGAAAAAGGATCAGAGCCTGACAGACGCGCAGTTCGATCGGATTCAGCATCGATTGACCGTAATACATAATCGCATCCAGCCGGAACAAATGATGATGGCTGTGTTCCCCGATTTTGAACTGGCGGATGCGAACATGGACGATGAAGATTCGGATGCTGAAACCCGGCGACAAGCCCGTATTTTTGAGAAACTCAAAGCTCTGCTGCGACGTGAACCTGTGCCAAAAGCCTTCGAAAAACTGCTTCAGGTTGCAGGGCAGTCCGAAGCCTGGGCACTTCAGGGTTCGATTGCAAAGCCGATCCAGTGTGATATCTGGCTGCGACCGGACGACGAAGACGTCGATGAAGAGGACGAAGAGTTTGACACGAGCGAATATGACGACGAAATCAGTTTGTGAGTGATCCGACGCCGATTCCGGATTCGGTTTCCAGCGTCGAATCAATGCGACATGGATTTGCCGCTGGTCACGTGTTCGTGATTTCGAATATGTTCTGCGCAGTAGCAGAGGTCGCCGTCGCACTCAGCGCAGTATCGAAAATCCATTTGTGGGTGTGTCTTGTCCGTGATCTGACAAATCGTGCACTTATGAAAGTACTCGGCCGGTTTGTCAGACAATTGTCGGAATTGCCGTTTCATGTGCCGGTGTCCGCCAAGAATGCGGTAGCGAATGTCGCCGGCAAAGAACAACAGGAAATTCAGCACTGACGCGATGATGGTCAGCTTAAGGGGCCAGGTTCCGACGATGACTCCCAGTCCGTAACCAATCCATGTCAGCATCGCCAGCCACTTAATCTTTACCGGCAGGATGAAGAAGAGGTGCAAAGTGAAATCCGGGTTCAGGAATGCGAACGCAAGAAAAACGGTTCCCTGCAGGAAGGCATTTGTGGCGAATCCATTTGGCAGGATGAATGCCGCGATCAGCGTCGAGATGTAGCCAATCAATAGGAACATGTTGTAGCGAAACGTTCCCCAGTACTGCTCCAGCGCTGTCCCCATCATGTAGAACAGCCAGTAGTAGAAAAATGCCCAGACAGGGTGGCTTCCGACAGGGACAAACAGAAACGTCAGCAGCCGATGCCAGTCGCCCCGTTTTACTGCACCCACATCCATCACGATGTTGCCGATTAGTTCGGGGTTTCCCGATGAAAGCACGAAAACAGCGACCTGGCCGAAGATCAGCAGGATGGTCAGGTTGGGGATGGCGTAACGTCCGAGATGACGCTGCAGCCGGGTTAAGAGCCTGTCGAACATCTGGGTCCTCTGATTTACATTGAGGCTTGAGCTCAAAATCCTGTTCATAGCCGGGGAAACTGGGAGATCGGCGGTTTCAGCAGTGTAACAACCTGAGTTCGTTGATGCTGAATTCTGCAAAATCCGGAATTGTGCCGTGAGATTTTGCACGAATCGGGGACTGTATCAACGGAGGATACGAATATGCCACATCCGGAAACACGCCATAGTCTGATTGTGCGGCTCAGGAATGAGCAAGATGAACCAGCATGGCGCGAGTTCGTGACGACTTACGAATCCTTTCTGAGGAAACTGGTTTCTCGACAGGGCGTTCCGGAGCATCATGTACCCGATGTCACGCAGCAGATTCTGATCGCTATCGGTCGATCCGTCGAAAACTGGAGTCCTGATGATCGTCCGGAGTCTTTTCGTCGATGGCTGACAACTGTTTCTCGCCACGTCGTTATTAAGTTCATGACCCGCGAACGGAAGCAGGCCGCTGGCCCCGGCGGAACCGAATGGGTCGAACAGCTTCGCAGTGTGCCGGCAGTGCCCGATCCCGGCGATGACGCACGATATCGGCATGAGTTGATCGTCTGGGCCGCAGAGCAGGTGCGCCATGAGTTTCTGGAGTCCAGTTGGTCTGCATTCTGGTTGACGGTCATCGAAGGTTTGTCTGTGGGTGAAGTCGCGCAACAACTGGGCATTACCCCGGGAAGTATTTACATGTCACGCAGTCGAATCATGTCCCGTATCAGGAAGAAGATTCAGGAGCTCAACGACTAAGCCGTCTGTCTTCGTGGCTATCGCTGTGGCCAACACTGACATTGCGTGCGGTTTCAACGGCTGGCTCTTGTCGTTTCCAGTGAGAAGCTTGTTCCATTTGAAAACTTCAGAGGGGTGGCCCCGTCTCTCATTTTGAAATTGATCGGCAGAAACTATGCAACCAATTGCCTCACAATGCAGTGAAGAACTGTTGCGACTGCTGCTTGCCGACGCGCTGACGGAGATTCAGGAAGAGCAGATCGCGATGCACCTGAATGGTTGTAAGACGTGTCGCAGCAGGTTGTAACATCTGGCAGCCGATGATGCCGCATGGCATCAGATCAGCGCCGTCCTGCGTCTGGAACACGCGAATTCCCTGTCTGATTCGGCGGGTGAATTCGTCAAACCGCTGCAGCCTCCAGAGCAGTTTCCCGCTGACTTTGCCGTCGATTTTCTCAGCCCGTCAGATCAGGTCGACTCCATTGGTCGCCTGGCAGATATTGAAATCAAATCAGTGATCGGCCATGGAGGAAATGGTATCGTGCTGAAAGGATTTCAGCCCGAACTGAATCGACTCGTCGCCGTCAAGGTGATGGCTCCCCATTTGGCAGCCAGTGCTGCAGCTCGCCAGCGTTTTGCGAGAGAAGCGCAGGCTACCGCCGCGATCGTTCATCCTGCGGTCATGCCAATTCTGAGTGTGAATTCAACCGGGCAATTGCCATTCCTGATCATGCCCTGTGTCGACTGCGAATCGCTTCAGCAACGGATCGACAGGGTGGGCGGCCTGTCGGTCGTTGATGTCCTTCGTATTGGTCTTCAGGTCGCAAGAGGTCTGCAGGCAGCGCACGCCCAGGGCCTGGTGCATCGGGATGTTAAGCCGGCAAACATCCTGTTGGAACGAGGTGTGGAACGTGTCATGCTGACCGATTTCGGGTTAGCGCGCGCGGTGGACGATGCCTCACTGACTCGGACCGGTTTAATTGCGGGCACGCCCCAGTATATGTCGCCCGAACAGGCGCGCGGGGACGCCGTTGATCCACGCAGCGATTTGTTCAGCCTTGGAAGCGTGTTGTATGTGATGGCAACCGGTCGGCCCCCGTTTCGAGCGGAAACCAGCTACGGTATTCTTCGCCGGGTCACGGATGAAACACCACGGGCAGTGAGAGAACTGAATCCTGAAGTACCCGAGTGGCTTTGTGCCATTATTCTGAGACTTCTGGAGAAGTCTGCAGCAGATCGGTTTCAGACGGCAGAAGCCGTTGCAGAGTTGCTGGAAGACTGCCTTGCCCATGTCCAGCAGCCTGCGGCGATACCACTCCCGATCACTGCTCGATCTCTGGTCAAGTCGTCCGGGCCGTTGTCGCAGTGGCGACTCTGGCTGGCAACTATTGGTGGAGGTTTGTTGCTGGTTTTGATTGCTTATCAAACTGCGACTCTGGTTGAGGGACCATCAAACGACTTTCAAGCCGAGTACGGTACAGATAGCCAGACTGCTGTTGATCGCAATTCCCTGGCCAGCGGTAAGCTGCTGACTCCGATTCCATCGTCATCAGGATCCGGAGTCTCAGCAACTGGACAATCGGCAGGTTTCTCTGCAGGCAGCAGTCATGATCTCCCAGATGATCCGAGCTTCGACATTGAGCAACTGCATGAAGAAATTGATCAGCTGTTGGAAGACACAAGCGAACTGCCGTGAAGGCAGATAGCGGGAAGGCCTCTTGAAATTGAAAACACGAATTGACGATTCAGACACTGTGATACTGCAGAGGAGATTGAACATGTGGAACGGGATTCACCTTGTGAAACTGGCTGTTTTAAAACTGTTTGCTGTGATCGTGGTCATGCCAATTGGTCTGGCTGACGAACCCATTTCACAGAATTCGAAGGACAACAATCCGTCGAAATCGGAAACGTCTGCATCCCGGATGGGCGAACCGAATCTACCGGGCTCAGGCGGTCTCAGTTCGGATAGTCTGGACCTGGATCCTGGTGGCCCTGGATTATCACGGACAGCAACGAAGCGGTTTGTTCAGTCGGGTTCAGTGATCATTTCGTGGTCGGAAGGCAATGATGAGCTGCGTGGGTTCAGCCTCACGAAGGGCGAATGGACGAAGTTGAGTGTACATGTCAGCCCGCATCGAAGCCTTCTTCCGGTTGTCGGCGATTCCGTCGCCGCCGTTGTTCTCGACGACGCCATTGCTGCTTACAGCAGCATGGCCGGCCGTTGGGATGTGGTTAAGGTGGCAATGAACAACGCGAATCTTCCGATCGTTGACCATGATTTGGTGAGAGGCAACTGGAACGGTCACCTCTATACCTTTGCGGCGTCGACAGGTCGATGGACATCACCCACCGATCCGGAACTGCAGGGTGACTCTTTCACGTTTCTTTATTCCCGCAGAGAGCATGCCGATCTTGAGCAGCAATTCGTACAATGGCTGAATGCTGACGACAACGAATACGGACAATATCTGGGTGCAAACTTCACGGGAGTCCAGCCGTCTTTGACGTCGAAAACAGGAGCAACCAGACAGATCATGGTTGAGGGCATTCGCAAAAGTGCGCTGGAGGCTGCAAAGACAAAATTGAACCAGTTGCAGGCATCGTCAGCAAAAGACTCGGTCGCGGGGGAAACAGCAGATCATCCGGACGAGCCGGCTGCTGTGCAGAGCGATCCGTCGGACTTCGGGATATCCGACGTGGATGTCGCGAAGGGGAATCTCGCAAAAGCTGCGGAAGAAATTGCATCGCTATCGGTCAGGTTGAAGAGTATCGAAGACCAATGTCAGCAGATTGCTTCTGAGGCACGCTCTTCAGCGGAACCATCGGCTCACAGGACTGCCCTCAGGAAACTGATTGAGCAGTCGTTCCAGGTGCGCTTTGAAATCCAGTCACTGGAGACTCAGCGCATGCAGGACAAACTGACAATCATCCGGTCCAATCTGGAAACCCGCCGTCAGAACAGGAATCGAATTGTGAATCAGCGGATCGAACAACTGGTCAGTGCCACCGGCAATGCGACACGATGGGATCGTCCGACTGAAAGCGTTGTCCCCAATGGTACCGGTGCCGGACTGTCAACGGCTTCCGACCGAGAATCAATCAGCTTGCATGCGGAATCACAATTGGAGCCAGGTCGTGATTTGCAAGCCACTTCCAGAGTAAACGTTACCGCAGATCATCGGCTTGCTGCCGCTGAAGAATTGGCTCAAAAACTCAGACGGTTTCGGGCGGCCACGCGGGAACTGAATGCTGTACTCGCTGAAAGAAGTCAATCGCTCGAAGCGCTTCGGCAATCCGGTGCATTGCCTGCACAGGGGATCGCCTCTCGCATGGGAATGCTTCAGAAGGAAGTGGTGGAAGTCTCGTCGCAGTTAGATGAAACTCGCCGCGACTGGCAGCAGACGTGGGATACTTATCAGGCTCAGCTTGAATTGTTGCAACTGGATGCGAAGGAAGCGGAAGTTGCGTTGCATGCGGCCGGTACCAGAGCAAAAAGAATGAATCAACTGGCGGAACGAAACGCCGCCAGTGCGATCGAACAACTGGACGCAGAGACGGAATTGCAAAAATGCGAAATTCAGTATCAGCGAGCCCTGACAATGCTGAAACTCTATGAGGATCTGATCAAAAAATCGCCGGAACTCATGCCGAACCAGCCATCTGACGATGCGGTGCGAAGCAACGAGGAAAGTCGGAAAGCTGACAGAGATTCCGTCGAATCTGAACCCATTCGTGTTCACCAGAACTGACGCACTGCGGGTGGCAGGTGGCCGGTCGTTTCAGAATATGCTGTGCGGCGTTTCTGTTTTCCGGGTATCTTTCGAATCCCGCTATTCGCAGTGCTTTGATTGTCGGTATGAATGGACCTGCATGTCCTGCCGAGTTCAGTCCGGGGAGAACTGGTCAAGATGAGATTTTCGTTCGGCAGCGGTGGCCCCGGGATTCTGGTCTGACTTGCGAATGACGAATTTCCCCAGAACCAGTACATCCATATCGGTCATCTGAAAACATTTCAGTGCATCGTGTGGAGTGCAAACGATCGGTTCGCTTCGCACGTTGAAGCTGGTGTTGATCAGCACGGGGCATCCTGTTTGCTGATGAAAGGCCGTCAGTAGCTGATGCAGAAGTGGATTTCGGATCTTATCAACGGTTTGCACCCGGGCTGAATAGTCGACGTGAGTCACGGCGGGGACTTGAGACCGAACTTCATTCAGGCGATCAATCCCAAACCGATGGTCACCAGCGGATGTTTCGGGGGTATCAGCCAGCCGACGACCGGGAATCACTGGCCCGACAACCAGCATATAAGGACTTTCAGTTCCCTGTTTCAGCTCAAAGTACTCGGATGCTTCTTCTTTCAGAACGACCGGAGCAAACGGACGAAATGATTCGCGGAATTTGATTTTCAGATTCATCACGGACTGCATCTTTGGGTTGCGGGCATCTCCGAGAATGCTGCGGTTGCCCAGTGCCCGCGGTCCGAACTCCATACGTCCCTGGAACCATCCGACAACGTTTCCCTGTGAGAGCAGATTCGCGACAAGTTCACACAATTCCATTTCATTATCACACTTTGAATAGGTGACACCCTGGGACTTCAGAGTGTCAAGAATCTGCTGATCTGAAAATTCGGGGCCCAGCAGGGAGCCCGCCTGGCCGTCCGGAGTTTCAGCGCGGCGGGGCTTATTCAGTAGTTGATGCCAGATAAAAAGTGCATTCCCCAGGGAACCACCCGCGTCACCGGATGCTGGCTGGATCCAGACATCCTCGAAAGGACCGTGTCTCAGAATATGGCCGTTACCAACGCAGTTCAGTGCGACTCCACCGGCCAGAACGAGATGTTTCATGCCCGTGATTTTGTGTGCCTGACGGGCGAGTTTCATCATGATGTCTTCTGTGACACTCTGGACGGACGCCGCCAAATCCATGTCGCGTTGTGTCAGCGGTTCTTCTGGTGTTCGAGGCGCACCTCTGAACAGTCGGTGAAACTCTGGCGACGTCATCGTGAGGCCGTGGCAATAGTTGAAGTAGCTCATATCCATTCGGAATGAGCCATCTTCTTTCACATCAATCAGATGATTCAGGATCAGATCGCGATAGATCGGTTTGCCATAAGGAGCCAGCCCCATCAGTTTGTATTCACCACTGTTGACCCGGAACCCGGTGTAGTATGTGAACGCCGAATAGAGCAATCCCAGCGAATGTGGAAATCGAATCTCCTGGCAGAGTTCAATGCGGTGATCTCGCCCCATACCAATGCAGGTAGTGGCCCATTCTCCCACACCGTCCATCGTGAGTATCGCTGCCTCCTGAAAAGGCGACGGATAAAACGCGCTGGCAGCATGTGATTCGTGATGCTGCGTGAATACAACTCGCCCCTTGTAGCCGCCTCCGATACCGGCCCGCAATTCTCCCGGAATGTGTAGTTTCTGGCGGAGCCAGAGCGGAAGCCCCCGACGAAACGCCCGGTAACCGCGTGGTGCAAAGGCAAGCCACGTTTCGAGCAGACGATCGAAGTGTGTCAGTGGCTTTTCATAGAAGCCCACGTAGTTCAGGTCGGCAGCGGTGATTCCGAATTGTTGCAGACAGTACTCGACTGCATTTGCCGGAAATCGTTCGTCATGTTTCTTTCTGCTGAATCGTTCTTCCTGCGCCGCCGCCACAATTTGTCCGTCAACCACCAGTGTTGCCGCGGAGTCGTGGTAAAGGGCGGATATGCCGAGAATCGCAGTCAAGCTTCATTTCTTTCTTGCTGGAAAGGCGATGATTGCCTGCCTCGCGCCGATCAGGATGCCTGTAGCAAAGCCACTAACGTGGCACGCGTTTGCGACAGGACCCAGAGCACCTGTCATGCACAGTAAGAGCCAGGCAATGGAATAGACAACCTGACTGGACATCAAACCTATACCAAGTTTTGGTTGAGTTAAGCCCTTCATCCAGATGTATCCGATGAGCCCGAATACGACTCCTGACATGCCACCAAATCTGGGGCCGGAGTAATAGAACTGCGTCAGATTTGAGACCACTGCGACAATGATTACCAGAGCCAGGAACCTGCGGGTCCCTCGTACGAATTCGACGGCAATGCCAAGGTTGCGCAGCCACATCAGGTTGAACAGGATATGCAGCACATTCATGTGGATAAAAACCGGCGTAACCAGTCGCCAGACTTCACCCCGCGACATCGTCTCCGTCAGCGTTTCGTTGTGGTGCGAATAGAGTTGGACACCGAAGACCGAAAGTACGTAAGTCGGCGTGGACCAGTCTTGTATCCAGAGGTTCTTCAGCAACGGAGAATCCAGATTGTTGCACGTTTGTGGCATCCCCATCGAATTGTCCATTTGGGGAGGCCAGCGTGTACAGAGCGCGACCACAAGAATGCTGATGATCATGAGAGCCTGAGTGGCCGGATAGATACGCCACCACGGTTGTTCCCAGCGACTCCTGATACTGACGGTGTCAGTGCCTGCAGCAACCGCAGACTGATTCAGCTTCGACCTGCGTCTTTTGATTTCCTGTACGGATTCTTTGTAGACCTCAGCAGACGGATTCTGCAGAAATGTCTCCAGAAGATTCTTTGCCTGCTGGACCTGATCGTCGTTTTCGACCCAGAGCGTCCACGCGCCGTCTTCTTCCTCGAGTGAAGACGTGATCCCCAGTACAAGCAGGTAACAAACGAAGTGCAGAGCCTGATCTTCGTTCTCAAGCCTTCCGATTTCCCGCATGATTCACAACCTGATAATGAAGTGGATCATGTTTCAGGGATCCGTTGACTGAACATTATTGCGACCAGATTTCTTGGCAACATACAACCAGTGATCGGCAATTCCGATGAATTGATCCACGGAATAAGATGTCTTGCCATTCGCGCAAGCGATCCCCAAACTGCAGGTAACCGTAATTGGCCCTGACTGTGTCTGAAAACTGGTGGATGAAATGGCCAGACGGATGCGTTCTGCAATTCGCCTTGCTTCCTTCAGGGTAACCTGCTTTGCAATGACAATAAATTCTTCTCCACCCCAGCGTGCCAGAAAATCTTCCGGCCTGAGTTGATCTCGAACTCGTTCGCAGAAAACCCGGAGCACTTCGTCGCCGACCAGATGGCCGTGTTTGTCATTGATGGCCTTGAACAGGTCGATATCCATCATAATCATTGCGACGCGTGCGTCTGACGACTGGCACTTCTTCAGGAGTGACTGGAGTGTTGGAATCAAATAACTGCGGTTGAATGCATTGGTCAGAGAATCCCGGACCATAAGATCCTGAACCACCGTGTGATACTGAGCTTCCTGATCGAATGACGACAGAAATTTGAAAATCGTACCACCCAGGCGGATGAGCTCTCCGCCTTTCAGGGCAAGTGATCCGCTGATTCGGGCGTCGTTGACATAGGTTCCGTTTGTACTGTTCAGATCCTGAATCAGGTACCCTGCGTCTTCAAAAATGATCGCGGCATGATGTCTCGATGCGGCAGAATCTTCGATTGCAATCTGACAGTTAAGATCTCTTCCGAGAATCGCTCGCCGCTGGTGAATCCGAATCATATGTACGTCGGGACGGGCAGGGTAGATTTGCAGCAGGCAGCCCCGCGGCATATCCGGTTCCTGCATACAGTTTAAATCGAAACCGCTGGCGTTCGTTTCCGCGAGTGAGATGACTTCTACTTTTTGCGTCGGTTGGTTCATGGCCGGAACTAAGCTCGATGCTGTTATGAGCAGGGTTTGAAAATCGCGGATTGCTGAATCGGTTCAGTCCGGTTGGCTGCACGCGAATAAAGTACCATCGTCACCTGGTTGCCTGGTTTGTTAAAGAACAGCTCATCTGAAAACGCCTGCATCATCATCAAGCCACGGCCGCTTGCCAGAATCTGCTCCGGATCATTGGCCCGTTCGAAGGCCGCCTCAACATCAAACCCGCGACCCTGGTCCGTGATTGTGAGCCAAAGTCCGGGACGTCCTGCTAATTCATGGATGGTGACAACGCGGGACTTCCATGGATCCCGGTCTTCTCTTTCCGCTGCCATCTCCAGAAATCTGGAGGAACCATCTTCTTTGAGTGACGAACAAAGTTCGAGGTTGCCGTGATAAAAAGCATTGGCCAGGGCTTCCTCCAGCGCCATACAGAAGTGGTTGGAAGCTGAGTCGCTGGCAATCTCGAAGTCCGGGATACTCTGCAGCAGTCGATTGCGTATCACCGGTATAAAACGAGTTTGTGTGGGTATCACAAACTCTGTGCCACGAAGATATTCCGACTCCAGGACAACTGTTTCCCGGATTTGTTGCTCTGGTTGTATCATCATGCCAATTCCCCGTATCCGAAGGGTCAGTATGTCACGGCTCAGGGATTCCCATTCACTGACACGAAGTCCCGAATCATTCTTCACACACTTCATTATCGCATAGGGTTTGTCTGAACTGGATGGCTGGGCGTCAAGTAAGTCCAGTGATGAAGCCACTTCGGCATCGAGGATTAACCAGGTCCCGTTTTGTACCGAAGCGAGGTCTGTTCGTTCCCACTCTTCCAGCGATTTGTGCTCAACCAGGAGCTCAGGAGCCAGTTTCTGGCCGATCCCGAATATGTCCAGGAAGAAAACTGCTCGGTTAGAAATGACAAGAATCTGCATCGAAATAGGTCGAGTATGGGGAGGCGAAAACTTCGTCCTGAGGTCCAATCCAGAAGTTTATGTCATAAAATCGGGGCAATTCGGCGCAGCCTTCTCTGAATTCGGTACGGAATTCGTTCTCCGGTACGGTTGGGAGTGATGGTCTGCAATCCTGAGCCGCACGGTTCAGTGCTTTAAGTACGGTTCGGTTTTCTGATCGGCTCCACTTGTGCTGAAGGTCCTATTGGGACGGATCGATGGTTAAACGTCGAAATGCTTGCAAGGTGTACCGCCTTTGCGGTCTTCTTCTGCGCGATCCTATTCGGACAAACCATCCATTTTCAGCAGGATGTGTGCGTCCACTCATTGGGCACCGGCACCTGTCCGAAGCTGCATATTCGTCACGACCAGGTCGTTCGATGGAATTGTTGCCACCATCACAACAACAACCCCATTCACCGGGGCCTCCACCACGATGGAATTGCATTCGATTCACCTTGCGGGGCAGAGACTTCAATCCCTTGGCATGATCATGATTGCGTCGTCTGTTCGATCCTGACGCAGTCATTCGATACTCCGGAACAGATTATCGAGCCAGAACGCCCCGGAATTGTGTTTCCCCGGATCACATGCAGAGACGGGTACCAAAGACGATTCTTGTGTGATTCGAGTGTCCGTGGTCCACCCTGCATTTGAATTGGTTTGACCTCTCGCACAACAAATGCGGCTGTTTCTGAAGTTGCGGAGGTTGTGCTGGCCAGGTTCCAATTTCAGTTCTGCGGAAGCAATCGCAGCCATACACCACGAATGTACGCAGGTGCCTGGAAGCGATGGCTTAGAAAGGCATGCCTGTAATGTTCAGACCCATTCGGCGGCGCGGATTAACTCAAGCAGATCGGCCTCATTCCTACCCGACCATTTCAACCAGGGCACACCACAGCCAATTTGCGGTGCCGGACCGTGAAGTGTGATGCTGTTTCCGAGGAAGAGTATTTTGTTGATTCGTATCGCCGCGGTGGTCTACTCTTTGAACCCTTTGACGATTTCACTGGCAAATACCTGGAAACCGCTGTTCCTGAATTCGCAGGTCTGACCTCTGCGATGACCGGTAGCCATGTGGCTGCCATCGTCTGAAATCGCGAAGCCCCAAACAGATCCCGGATTGTCGCTCAGAAGCATGTCATCCACCAGTCTTTCACCCGTTGTGCAGTCAACAAAGGAAAGCGCCTGCGTACCAACAATCAGGACGTCCGGGTGGAGCGGTGAGAAGTGGAACTTTGAAATACTACTGTAACTCAGCCGCGTGATATGAGGTTTCTCAGCCTTGCCATCGTCGTTGTAAAGGTGAATCGATCCATTCTTGCAACCAGCAGCGATCACTGTGCCGACTCCAGGTTGGACCTTGAGATCCATGATTCTGGACGATGCGTCGAACAGCGTGACGGACTCCCGTGGTGTCTGCCCCATGCTGATTGCTGTGATGACGCCACTTTCAGAACCAACGTAAAGTTTGGTCGCGTCATGGTTAAAGGCAATTGAGCAGATCGATTCGTCGTGGTCGGTCTGGATTGGTGCCAACAGCTTTGAGGATTTCAGGTCCACAAAATCAATCTGATTGCCTGCTGAGATAAACGCCAGCGTTCCTGTCGATCGGTGCAACGAGAATCCATTGCGTCCTCCCGCGTACGGTCCCACTCGGCCGAGCTGCTCACCGGTCTGCCAGTCGAACAGTTTGATGTCACCCGAGCGTTCCGAAGTGCCACTGAAAACGGCCAGTGCATCTGCTTCAGGAATCGACAGCATGTCGGTGACACCCTCCAGTCGAACCCGCCATGCTCTTTCATCTTTTCCAATATTGTGAGCGACAAGTGTCCCGTCGGACTGGCCTCGAGCGAGGATGCTGGCATCGCCATTAAATGCGAGTGCTGTGACCGTTGCACCGGTTTCTGACGGTGCGGACTGGATTTCTGAATACGCGCCGGCAGCTTTTTTTGAAACAGCATCTTTCCTGATGTCCGGGTTTGACCGGATCTCTGTGTTTGACCCGGCGTCCTGACCGGCAGCACTGGTTGCAATGCAGAGTAATGCTGAGACGACGAATGGGATTGCTGCAAAATTCATGTTCACCGACCTTTCCTCAGACCTTAGCTTAGCGTTAGCTGTCATTTACGGTGCTGCCGTGTGCCGCGTACCGGCCATAAGTTTCTGGTGGATGGCCGCATGAAAGTGAGCGATGAATAGTGATCGCTTTGCAGATGCCGCCCGGTTCTTTCGATTTGATTGCGTTGCCCTGCGAGTAATTGTCAGAGCAAATCGAAGGAGTCCAGCGCTGTCACGGCCGTGCGGCTTTGGACGAATGATTCGGATCCAACGGCATAGACCTGATAGAAGCGGGTCCCGCGAATGATCATTCGTCCGCGTATGTTTGACCCGCCCTCGTTGGCATCAATAGCGACTGACCATTCTGCCTGATCATTCTGGTCGGGCAATCTCTGGAATGACCGTACCGTACCACCCATTTCCCGGCCGACGGTGTCTGCAGCCGATCGGAGTGTCTCGACAAGTTCTCTCTCACTTTCGAACATGCCATCCTGCAGGTCTGCATGTACAACCAGCAGCAGTGACGGGCGTGCGCCCATAACAAAGAAGTTCATTTGCAATTCATCGCCGCACGGCAGCGTGTTGCTCTGCTGGATGAGTTTTGGCTGGGCGATTGTGTACATCTCAAAACCACCGATCTTTGACTGGAGGTACTGGAGCCCTTTCGCATCGATCGGGCCGGAGCTGCCGCCATTGACGGAGCGTTTCCTTTTTTTCTTCGATGGAGCCTTCAGATCGAGCGACTCGAAGGAATTCACGAACTTCTCTGCTTCACGGTTCTCAACCTGGGCAGGGCCGCCGATGACGGCAATTCCGTAAAAGAACTTTCCAACGACAAAGAACCGCAGACGCATGGTGATGATGGAATCTGGCAGGAAGACCTGCAGTTCACGCGCTTCGATGTCTCCGGGTAGGGTCAGTTGCTTTTCTGATTTCAGTGCCGTCTCACTATCCAGTGAATCGATGATTTTCCTTCGGAAATCATCCATGACGTTTTCTTCTGTGTCCGACAGGTTCTTTACCTGATCGACAGTGACGCCGAACTTCACACCATCCCGGGTTGCCGACCACTCTCGACGCTCCGCAGGCAACTTTTTGAAGTTGGTTATCTTCACAATTTCCAGTGTCGGTGCAGCCGGAAATTCTATGCGAAATCTGTCGACTTCAGACGTAAACGCTTCAGTGAGGGCCGGGCCTGCCTCCGCGGTTCGACATGTTGACACGGATGTAAATGCAAGGGCTACGGCCACGAACGGCAATAGTGCTCGATGCGTTGTGTATCGTTTCATTGAAGAATTTCCTGCTGGCTCTGGAGGGATTTCGGTCTCTTCCACCATCTCAAACGCAACGCCACCGTAAATCGGACATCGATCGTTAAAAAACTCCCGATATTCTGTCGTTGGTTGAGGGTGAGAGGCTTTTCAATCACCTCGCCTGAAGCAACTGGAGCAATCAATCACCTGGGCCGCAATGTTTTTTTTCACCCGGGATTCCGGGTCAGCCAACTCGGCAACGGCTGCCTGCAGGAGCTTTTTCCGCCAGAGAATGCTGGTGGTTCCCGGATAAACGTCCGGGCTGGAATCAGAATCTCGCTTGCATTGAGTGCCGGAAACCAACGAGGCTGAGTTCTGCATCAAACAACCTTTGCCTGATGCTGAGACATCCATCAGAAGCCCTTGCATTCGATGCGGCGAAATATGACAAAACACGTGGTTCCTGGCTGTCCGTTGAAAAATCGTGACAGGCACGCAGGACAACTGGAAACCATCGTGTTTTCAGGTCTCCTGCTTGAGGCAGTCCCGTTCTTCAACAGGCTGCCAGGTGACGTATGACGCAATCGGGTTCATTGGAGCGACTGAAAAAGTATGAAGACTGTTTTGAGCGTGGGTCAGTGTCGTCCGGATCAGGCCGCAATTTCACATTTCTTAACGTCTGCTTTTGAGGTGTCTGTCACGACTGCAGACTACGCCGAAGATGCAATTGATGCCGTAAAAACGGAGAGCCCGGATTTGGTATTGATCAACCGAAAACTGGACGCCGACTACAGCGATGGCATGGAGATACTAAAAGCTCTGAAGGCCGACCCGACAACCGCATCGGTCGCCGTGATGCTCGTTTCAAATTTTTCTGAGTGGCAGGAGAAGGCAGTCGCCGCCGGTGCGCTTTATGGATTCGGTAAAGCAGAGCTGGCCGCTCCCGAAACGCGTGCGCGGGTTGCTGCCGCCCTGGGGTTGTAGTCGTTCTATGGATCCAATACCGGACGAAGATCGGATGGCGTCGGACGAGGCGGAGAATCAGGCAGCCGCCTGTGGCTTCACTCGTAATATTATGCTGACAATTGCCTACGACGGCACAAATTACAGTGGCTGGCAGATCCAGCCCCGCGTCACTACTGTCCAGGAATGTGTGGAACGAGCCGTTGAAAAACTGACTGGCGTTCGCAGCGCTGTTCTGTGCGCTGGCAGAACCGATGCCGGTGTTCACGCCGTTGGACAGGTTGCGAGTTTCCGGACGTCCTCACAGATTCCGGCGAATCAGATCCGGCGCGGCCTGCAGAGTTTTCTGCCCATCGATATTGTCATTGTGAAAGCCGAAGACGTGTCGATGAAGTTTCATGCGACATTTTCGGCGGTACGCAAGATCTATCGATACATGCTGTTCGACGGAACCGTTTGCCCTCCCTTTGTTCGACGATACGTCAATTGTATTCGCAACGAACTTGATGTCCCTGCCATGCAGCAGTCGCTGATTCATTTGCTTGGCACGCATGACTTTCGGTGTTTCGAAACTCGCTACCCCAACAAGGCGACGAGTATTCGCACGATTGAACGGGCAGAGATTCGACGCCTGTCGGCATGGACTCCCTGGCAAAGTGGTCACGAATGGCATAGCGATGATTCACACATCTCGCAAATGCGCAGTGGCGATTCGAAGTGCTGTCCTTTTGTCATGTTCGAAGTTCAGGCCGATGGTTTTCTGTACAACATGGTCCGGGCGATCGTCGGGACTCTGATTCGCATTGGTGTTGGGCAGCGGCCGCCGGATGACATGCAACGCGTGATAGAATCCATGGACCGTAAACAGGCCGGGATGACGTCACTGGCCCAGGGACTATGCCTGACGGAGGTTTTTTATCCCCCCGAGTTACTTCGCCCGGATGACGCGGACTGAATCGATTGAGCAGCCGTCGATATCGGTCGTTGACGCGAGCTGTTCTTCTCTCGATGGCCTACTTCTTTTCGACCTCGTAGGGTTGTCCCGGATTTGTTCGACGTGGTGGCGTCAGGTAGTGATAGCCGGTGTTGGGGTTCGTTCTGTCGAACGCAAAGGCATCTCGATTTCGCAGGAAGTGTTTCAGGTATGCAACGGGGATTGCGAAACCAAGTCCTTCTCCAAACGTCAGTTTCATGTTGATCACGCCAACGACTTCGCCTTTTGTGTTAAACAACGGCCCGCCACTATTGCCTGGGTTTATCTGTGCTGTCGTCTGAATGTAGACGATGCCGTCCATGTTTCGGTTTCGCGTACTGATAATTCCTTCAGAGACGGATCGTTCGAGTCCAAGTGGGCTGCCAATCGCAAAGACGTTGTCGCCCTCTCGCTGAGAGTCATCGTCTGCGATGAACACTGGTCGAAACTTCAGATCTTTTTGCGAGGGTATTTCGAGCAATGCGAGGTCGAAATAAGGATTCAGTGACAGAATCCTGACATCACGGATGGCCACTCGTTCAAAATCACCGTTTTCGCTGCGGTGAAAGATGGTCACTGCGACACGCGTTTGACCTTCCACAACATGGAAGTTCGTGACGCAGTAGCCTCGTTCATTGATGATAAAACCCGAACCAAGTCCATCAGGTGTCTGGATCAGCACCACACCTTCACCATAACGCGAGACAAGTTCTTTGACTGTGCGTTCCGGCAGGTCTGCTGTCTGGAAGATACCGGCAGTATTTGACTTTGGCGTTGTGGATTCGGGCTTTGATTCAATTCGTTCGGCGATTTGATCGACGGGAACTCGAATCACGTCTACTCCGATGTCAACGAAGAGTGTGTCCTTCTGGACCTTCAGTACTTCGCCATCAATTCGCTGTCCTGACTTCAGGACGATGCTGTCGGCATTGACAAGTCCACCGCAGATCGCAGCCAGAACGAGCGTCAAGAATATACGACCTGCAAGATTCTGCTGTGATTTCAGTTGGGACAACATGGTGCTTCTTTTGATATCGGATTGACGGTATGTGGAATTCATCGCCGTGTTCAGTCGTTCTTGTATTGTGAATGGCACGCCTGACAGTTTGTAGAAATCCTGGAAAGCGATAGTTCGTAGGTCGCAAAGTCACCCGACTCACTCGCCTCGCGAATTGCGATGGAGGCGTCGACGATTGCTTCCGCAAATTTGACAAATTCCGGGTCGTCTTCGTAGCCGTAGCCGGACTGGGTAATGGCACGAGTCATTGTCGCAAGGATTGAGGCTTCGTGCCTGACCATATCTTTGTTTGTACCAAAGGAACTCTCGCTGCCTGCCTCTGTACGCATTCGTTTTTCGGCTTCCTCCATTCGCATCATCACCAGTCGCATTTCAGACACATCCGCAAACGTGTCCCCTTCAGGAGGCTCCGCGAGATCTGCGGGACGCGATCTGTTGAGTGTATCGGACATCGCTTCGTAGAGTGCAAGAATTCGCCGCTGGTCTTTGGCCCCACGCTGCAGCGTTGATGCGTTCATTTGTTTGGCAATATCCCGCACGTAATTCGCGTCGTCTTTCCATGTAATCGCGTCAGGATGCTGCATTGCGACTCCGGCGAGCACTCCAATTGTCGCTGCCTTGGGGGGAATCATCAGCATGGAAGAATTGAAATTGCCCACGGACTGAAGATTTTCATTCAGAAAGTTTCGTACCGTTTTCACTTCGTCGTCCAGGTCGGTGGCAGAAATCAGATCACCCCAGCCCGCAGCGCCTCCGGAAACTTCGACAGGTGCTTCCGTTTGATTCTCCTTGACAGGCGGAGCATTACTGGAATTTGTCATGCTGGATGCAATGTTCTCTGTTGCATCCATCTCAGGATTGACGAGTGCTCCGCCGCCTACTGGTGTTTGGTTCGCAGCAATCGAGAGCGGCTGATCGAAGAAGACATCATAGGGGACGTTTCCAAACCATTTCTGGCCGTTCTCATCAACCCAGACTTCGTCTCGCCCCCGCTTCCTGGAGGCTTGCTTTGGACTGGCCTGGGACTCCACCGCATCGGAAACACCGGAATTTGAGGAAGCCGAGGCAACGTCTGCCGTGTCAGCCGGCTGCCCGGTGGACGTTTCTGATCTGCCACACCCCAGGATGCTGATTGTGGTCACAGTGAATGCAACTGCGATATGCCAACAGTGGTTGCCCACGCGCTGGCGGGTGGCTGAAGAGCCTGATTGACAGAAACGTTTCATGGCATGACTCGTCTAAAATCGGGCAGTTTTGTCTTTGGGAATCCAGTTTCTGCCGGATTCAATTGCCGTTCACACAAACAACCGCCTCTGCGTGATTTCCACACTGAAACCGGAGCGTCGTTCTGCATTGCAACAGGGTTGAAAGTGCCTCTTGTAGCGGAATTTACAGGAATTCCCAAGGCTTCCGAACGTCAAACGAAACAGGTGACACGTTGTGAAATGCCGGGCAGTCATTTGGTGGGGTCTACCAGTCACTCAGATGGGATGCAGGCATCGTTTGCAATCATGACTTCTGTGCCAGCGATCCCGGGCACGATTGTGCAGCTTTGGTTCAAGCTTTGCCAGTCCGGCAGACGATGCAGACTGGGTAAACTTTGTCGTTCCGTGGAAGATTTGCGCGCATCGACAACGATGAGCGGACCTGAATTCATTTGCAGGACCAGCGACTGTCGGCTGCAGAGAAGGCCTGGTCGACAATCGACCGATGGAAATCCGGCGTTAAGGGCCGGATGAAACGACGATCTGGATGAAAATGGCATGATACTAACGGACTATCGAATTGATCTTGGACAGTATCAGGGACCCATGGACCTGCTGCTGTATCTGGTCCGGCGTCACGAAGTCGACATCTGTTCCATTTCGCTGTCGAAAATCACTGCGGATTTCCAGCAGTACATCGACGTTCTCGAGTTCCTGGACTTTGATTTCATCGGCGATTTCGTCGTGATCGCCAGTACCCTGCTGGAGATCAAGAGTCGAGAAGTGCTTCCGGTTCAGGAAGAAGAAGCTCAGGAATCCGAGGTGGAGGACGATCCCGGTTCGGGGTTGATTGCAAAACTGCTTGCATATCGCAAATACAAGGAAGCGACAACGGTGCTCGAAGATCGAGCGGCAGAATGGCTTGAGCGATATCCGCGGCTCAGTGACGATAAGCCTGATTTACAGCGCAATCGAGCGCTCGATAAGATTCGCGAAGTGGAACTCTGGGACCTTGTTAGTGCACTGTCTCGGGTCGTGAAAATTCCCGTGATGGATCGAGAAGGAACCGTTCGTCTGGACGAGACGCCCATCGGAGTCTTCCAGGAACGCATTCGAGCGATTGTGGCAGAAGAGGGCAGGGCCGCTTTCAGTTCGTTCTTCGATGGCGAAAAAATCCAGTCACGGATTGCGGGCATCTTTCTGGCGATCCTGGAACTCATTCGACACGAAGACTACCGGGCTGAGCAGCCGGTTGACTTCGGTGAAATCTGGATACTACCGCCGCACACACCGCGGCCCCGAATTCTTTGAAAATTCGGGGAGATTGTCAGCAACGCTCCTGTAACGCCCTCGCTCGAAATGACCTCAATTGGCTTCCGGGAAATTGAGGTTCCGTAAATTCGCTAAACCAAACAGATGACACGGGTTGCCTGGACGGTAGAATCTGGGTGTTCTGTGAGCCCGAATTGCGTTCCGGGCTGTGGAAGCGAAATTCAATGCCCTTCGCAGAATTCAGGTCCTTGCTGCGACCAGTGAAGGGTGAAATCGAGTAAACGGGGGATTAGCTCATGACGATTAGAACAATCGCTTTACTGTGCGGTTTGTTTGCAGTCAGTTCGACCGCAGCGGCCGGTGACCATTTTCACATCCACAATTACGGCGCTGTTTACGGGGTGCCGGCTGCCTACGCTGTGCCTGCCTATGCGGCACCGGTCGTGTATTCCCCGCCCGTAGTTTATCAGCCCGCGTACGTTGTTCCGGTCGCGACTGTTTCTGTAACACCTTTGACGGTAGCATCTTACGGATACGCTCCGATGGTTCCACGCTATTCGACCGCGGGTTACTACCTGGCGCCGCGTGTCGCAACCTACAACGCGGTGTCGTACGGTTCTGTTCCGGTTGTTTATGGTCGACATGGTCGTCCACGAGACGTCGAAGTGAAACTGGATTACCGCCGGGACGGTGGATACCGATATAAAGTGGACTTCGACTAAGGCTTCGAGATCCATTTGATGAATCGGGGCCGGTTCGCGGAAAAGTTGCCGGGCCCACGGAAGGTCTCAGATTCTGCAGCCCCAAAAAGGAGACTGCCGGTGATTTTTCTTCCGGTTTCCTGGGGTTGAGGTCGCACAGGACCTGATCCGAAATCAATCCACGATTGCCGAACAGTGGTTCATTCGCTCCGAGAGCCGGGGTGGGTGGCGTGCGCTGTTCGGCTTTTTCGTTGAATGGTGCAGCTTCTGCGTCATCGGTTGGTCGAAGCCGAGGCCTCGCCGAATTCACAGCCTCGCCGGATCAACTCCTGAACGGGATGAAGATTCATCAAGTGTGAGATTCATCAAGTGTCAGGAAGACGAATTCCTGCCCCGGGGCGGGGCGGATCGTTTACTCACTCACCTTACGAGCATGCCGAACAGCAGAAGTCCGCCGAACAACAGAAGGCCGATTGCGCTGAAGCATGTCCCCAGAATTGCAAACAATTTCCGTCGACCGACCTGGAAGAGTCCGACGAATCCCAGAATGAGTGATGTGAAGATTCCAAACAACATCATCAGGAACGCGAGGCCGATGATCGCGGTCAGAGGCGCATCTTCATCCATACCACCGGGAGTTGTCATTTCGAGGTACCCTGCAAGAATCATGACCACAAACAGGGAGATCCCGGAAAAAACGGACAGGATGGTTGATGCAATGCCCAGCCCGGAATGCCTGAGTGCTTCTTCGCGATGCAGGGTGGAGGGTGATTCGCCGTCGAAAGAGATGTAGGGATTACTCATGGCGAATGGTGACCTTTGCTGAGAGCGATGTGGGTTCCCGGAATCCTGGGATGCCTGATGGCGGGTGTCAATGAAATGACAGTTCGAAGCGGCTTGACACCGTCACTGACACGGAGTGCAATTCGTACCAATAATCGTGAACGGCGGGCGAACAGACTTTGGTTTGATCTGTTATCTTCGGGACCGCTGCATCTTTATTTCTCACACGATTCCGGGCGCATCATTCAGGAGACGGTCACACATGGGCTTGTTCGACAAGTTGCGTAACGAACTGATTGACATCATCGAGTGGCTCGATGATTCACGACATACCCTGGTTTGGCGGTTTCCTCGTTACCAGAATGAAATCAAGAACGGCGCACAGCTGATTGTTCGTCCTGGTCAGGTTGCCGTATTTGTTCATCGAGGGCAAATTGCGGACGTTTTTGAACCCGGGCACTATGAACTGAAGACGGATAATCTTCCGATTCTGAGCACCATTGCCGGTTGGAAATATGGGTTTAACAGTCCGTTTCGGTCGGAAGTTTACTTCGTCAGCACAAGGCAGATTACTGATCTGAAATGGGGAACTCCGAATCCCATCATGATGCGGGATCCGGAATTCGGCCCGATCCGGATCCGGGCCTTTGGGACGTACGCGGTACGAGCAGCAGAACCCAAGGCACTCTTGCGCGAACTGGTGGGTACGGATCAGAATTTTGATGCTGATGAAGTCACAGAGTTGCTGCGATCCATCATCACAAGTGCTCTCGCTGACACCTTGGGATCCTCAAAGGTCGCTGCGCTGGATCTGGCCGCAAAGTATTCTGAGTTTGGTGAAACACTTCGAAAGGCGGTTCAGGAACGCATTGATGACGAGTATGGTTTGGAAATTCCCCAGCTCGTGATTGTGAATATTTCGCTACCGGAAGCCGTGGAGAAAGCGCTGGATACGCGAACCAGCATGGGGGTCATCGGAGATCTCGGAAAATTCCAGCAGTATCAGCTCGGGCAGGCGATGACCATGGCAGCTGACAATCCCTCGGGTGGTGGTGCTGCGGACGGGCTTGGTCTCGGGATGGGTCTTGCAATGGCCGGTCAAATGATGCAGCCCGGTATGTTCGGCTCAGCTCCTGCTGGTGGAATGGCACCCCCTCCGCCTCCGGTCAGTGCGTGGCATGTTGCCCTGAACGGGCAGACCACAGGGCCTTATGGAATGGATCAACTGGCCTCCGGTATCGCTGCCGGGCAGGTCAATCAACAGACAATGGTCTGGACTGCCGGCATGAGCGGCTGGCAGGCTGCCGGTGCAGTTCCCCAGCTGGCCGGTCTGTTTGGTCCTCCATCGCCTCCACCGCCACCCGCACCGTAATTTCGGCCAGTCGCCTGTTCTGAAGATTTCTGGTCTGAAGATTCTATGAGTGTTCCGAACGATTCCTTTGATCCGTCGGTCCCGCCGCCGCTGCCTGCTTCGTCGTCGCCAGCTTCAGGTGATGGTGCTGCGATTCAGACGTCGGTGGATGATCCCGACGGTCCTCTGGATCTGCACCGACGGGATTCCCGCACGCTCGATACAGGACGCACTTTCGATGAAGGTGCGGGCCGTGTATTTCCGTGTGAAAGTTGCGGTGCAGATCTGGAGTTTCACATTGGGGATCAGTCGCTGAAGTGTCCGTTTTGCGGGCACCTCAAACAGATAGAACTTTCAGAGGATGCAGCGCTTGTCGAACAGGACTTTCACGCCATGCTCGAACGCATTCGCGCGTGGCGAGAGGAAACGCGTGACCAGGATGATGAACGCTCCGACGCGACTTCGGATGTCAGGGAGCTGCGTTGTGAATCCTGTGGTGGCAATGTGGAATTCGTTGGAACGCTGACCAGTCGCCATTGTCCATACTGCAATTCGCCCATACAGCTGGAGAAGGCTCATAAATCCGGCGAGAATCGAATACCTGTCGATGGTGTGCTTCCGTTTCAGATTGATCGACAGCATGCAAAGGCAAATCTTGGGCAGTGGGTCAGTTCGCGCTGGTTTGCTCCGGGGGATTTCCTGAAGCAGGGAGCAGAAGGGAAATTCAACGGCATCTATCTGTCCTATTTCACCTTCGATTCGATGACATTCACGTCCTATGCGGGGCAACGTGGTGAGTACTACTATGTAACCGTCGGTAGTGGTAAGAATCAGCGACGCGAACGCAGAACCCGTTGGTATCCTGCCAGCGGTCGTTTTCAGCGATTCTTCGATGATGTCCTGGTCCTCGCGAATACTGGTCTTCGTCGTGACTTCATGCTCGCGCTGGAACCGTGGCCGCTACTGAAAGTCGTTCCATTCAATCAGCATATGCTGGCAGGCTTCATGGCTCGGACCTATGACATGGAGTTGGACCATTGCTTTACTGAAGCGAAGGAACGGATTGATACGTCGATTCATTCGGAAGTGTGTCAGCGGATTGGTGGCGACACACAACGAGTCAGTGCTGTGAATAGTCGCTATGAGGCGATTACGTTCAAGCATCTGTTGTTACCGACCTGGTTGATGGCTTATCAATACGGTGACAAGACCTACCAGGTCTTCATAAACGCCGCTACCGGCGAGGTACAGGGCGAGCGTCCCTACAGTGTCTGGAAGATTCTGTTCGCCGTCCTGTTCGGCGTGGCAGCCGCGGCGGGTATTATCATTGGCTTCAATTCTTAGCCGAATCCTGGTTCGACAGGGGTTGTACCACCGGGCCAATCCCTGCAGCTGGCACGTGTGGTCTTTCTGAAACTGCCCGGATTTCCTGAACAGCCGTCAAGGTTTCTCTGTTACTCATATCGAAGCATTTGACACCCCTTCATTCCTGAGACTCAGTCGTTTTCCAAGTCGGATGGGATTGAATCCCGGTGTTCCTTTCGTACTGTATGGACTGTCGCAGGGGTACCTTCAAATCGCGGTACCCAACTATGGGTCTGCGAATAAATGGGTCAGACGAAGTTTGAAAGGTTAACAAGATGAAATTCGTTCGAAGCTTAAGCATGCTGGTTATGTTGGCATGCGTGACCGTAACCTTGGGTTGCAATGGTGGTAGTGGTGAACCTGCACCGGGGCCTGTTGGGTCAGCAGTTGGCGGCGGCGCAGAAACACCAGGAAGCGAAGTCAGCGGTGATGATGCACCAGCAGCAGACGCTCCAGCAGCAGACGCTCCAGCAGCAGATGCACCAGCAGCAGACGCACCAGCAGCAGACGCTCCAGCAGCAGATGCACCAGCAGCAGATGCACCAGCAGCAGATGCACCAGCAGCAGATGCACCAGCAGCAGACGCTCCTAAGGCTGAGTAAGACGGTTGCTCGATTGAGATGCTCTCGTTGTCTCAATGCCTGCTTCTAAAGGGCTTCCTTCATGTTTGAGGGAGGCCCTTTTTTCATGCGCGGTGTGGACTGTGTCCAGGGAATTGGCAGAGTCCTGAGTGCGAAGGATATGCCGGGGCTCCGTCTGTTCCCGCGTTCCTTTTTGGCAACGTTTGTTGAAAACAAGGAATGGCGGCGGGACGGCAGGAGCAAATTTGTTCGCAAAAACACGGGTCACCAGAAAGGGCATTGATTTTGCGATGCCGTGGTTGGATCACGAATGTGTTCGTTCCCATCGCAAGACTCCGAGTGACCTAA
The DNA here is from genome assembly GCA_041398825.1 of Planctomycetaceae bacterium. Taxonomy (NCBI): domain Bacteria; kingdom Pseudomonadati; phylum Planctomycetota; class Planctomycetia; order Planctomycetales; family Planctomycetaceae; species Planctomycetaceae bacterium. Next base: position 50,420 of record JAWKTX010000022.1, read on the forward strand.
ATGAAACTAGCTTATCTGACTGAAGTAGCGGCCCTGATGGCTGCTCACAACGAGATGTTCATCGAGCAGGCTCAGGAAATTCCCAATGACGTCGTCGGCGATTACTACATCCTTTGCCGCAATCGATTCAATCGCTGGATGCGTGATCTCAGCGACCTCGAAAGCGGTCTTGCTGTCCGGGAACCACTCGACTTGATTGGACTGACGTCCGACCGACCGGCGACACGTTCGATTGCGGAACAAGTGATGATTAACGAAATGGTCTCCAGGATCTGGACCATTCTCCTGATTGCTCGGGATCGTCGGCATCAAACTGATCGAACAATACCACTGGCACACAATGTCTTCCTTGGGCATCTCACCGTTCGGCATAAAGCTCTTAGTGTTTGTCTTAGTGATCCTCGGATGTCCCAGGATGATATCGTCGATGTCGATAAGCTTCGTGCTTCAACAGAACGCTGGACGGATATGCTGTGTTGTCATCTGATGCACCGTTTTGACCTCTGGCAATACGCGTTTGATCAGGATCGCGCGCGAGAATTTCTGAATGACCGAGTTGAACAGCAGGCACTGTCGTATCAAAGTCAGGCCTGGATACTGATTCTGGCAGGGATGAGGTACAGTTTCCCGGATCGCGACGGACTTGCAGCACCAGTCCACGAAGACGATCGAACGCTTGCCCGGCTGATGCTGAGCAGTTTTCCTGAGAACTCGCCTGAGATGGCTTTCTGGATGAGTAGCAAGCTGCGCCAGGCTCGCAGTGTCTGAAAGCTCGCAGTGTCTGAAAGCTGGCCGTGTCTGAAAGCTGGCACTCTGACTAATCGGACATCGGCGGGCCAAGTTCGAATCCGGAATCAAAGCGATGTGCGTCTGTTCGAAGGACTGTTCGCGCTGCGGCGCTGTGACCAGGTTCGGCAGAGATTCGGGTTGTTTGTTCTTCCGCGTTGGCAGGTTCTGACGATTCGCTGTTTTCTGCGTTCACAACCTCCAGTTCAGCGACCCAGCGTCGCAATTCCGATGCGTACTCGTCTCCCAGGTCGCTCTTCACCAGTTCTCGCAGAAATCCTGCGGCACCATCGTCAGAGAGTTCTGCATCTTCGGCCGTCGGGAAACGCATCCTGGGGTCCGGGTGCATCAGTCTTCTGAGTAACCGAATCAGCGATTCGCTGAACTGAAATTCTTCCAGTGGAAGCATTGCAGCAAGGCGGTCCAGAATGTCGCGTTTTGCTTCGATCAACTGTGACCAGCTGAGTCCTGCGAATGGCTTGGAGCCGGTCAGCATTTCAATCAGCATGTATCCAAGACTCGCAAGGTCTGACTGTGGCGTTGCGCGATAGCCGGCAAGTACTTCCGGTGCCGCGTATTCGAGTGTGCATGGCTGGCCCTCAGGGGGGCGACCTATCCAGTATGCAGAACCGATGTCAATGATTTTTACCTGACCGGTTCGCTTCACCATGACGTTGGATGGCTTCAGGTCGCAGTGAATTACTCCGCCACGATGCAGGGCAGAAATTCCCGCAAGACACTCGCGAAGAATGGCAATCGCCATACCCGGTTTCAGCCTGCAATCGACTTCTCCTGTGGTGATCACACGCTCGGTAAAGTTGGCCCAGCGTCGTTCGGTCATGGCTTCCTGCACCGTGTCCAGCGTGTCGCGCCGAAGGATGTGTAACAGGTCGAAGCCGTCAATCCATTCCATTTCCAGAAAGTAAATCCCGTCATCCCGGTCAAATGTATGAACGGCCACCAGATGGTCGTCCTGGATGCGTGCCACAATCGCAGATACTTCGGCCAGACGGTCCATTTCCTGATCGTATCGGATCACGGACTCGAACGGGGCCGGGGAAAAGAATTTCAGCGCGACGGGGATTCGGAAACTGGCCGCGCCGCAGCGTTCGGCCAGCATCACGTTGCCCTGTCCGCCGACCCCGAGTCGCTTCATGAATAAACGTTCAGCGACCCACTCGATCCCCTTCTGGCGATACAGCGATTCGTATCGTTTCATGCGGTCCGACAGGTCGGACGCCGGCATCTTTTCCAGATCGTTCAAACTACTCACAGAGGGTATTCTCGTGGGTTGGGTAATATTTCGGTTCGAGATGCGGAAGTCTACGCCGTGGACTGCAGGCGGTCACCCCCTGAAATTCCGGATCGTCTTCCGCTGCCCTGATTGCCAGCGATACTGGTGGTGGGATTCTGAGGAAATTAGCCATTACGCGGCTGAAACGATCTGATGCGGGCAGATTTCTCGTTTCCGGCGTTTCTGAGATCCAGAAGAACCAAATGGAAAAACACGCGCATTCAGTGCAAAATGTGCATATTAACAAAACCACTCATGCTTCCGATTCTCAACACGGGAATGTTGTTGTCATGAACCCCGTTGTGAGCGATCGTTGTGCTTAGTTGGAGCGGAAGACCGCCTGCAAATCTCCTCGTTTTGGAACGCTGGAAAGATGAAAAACTTAGTTCACTTGTTGGTAATTTCGGTCGCCTGCAGCGGCTCAGCGATTGCCGGAAAATCCTCAAAATGCAAGACCTCGGTTTGCTCACCGGTGCAGTGTTCGCCTGTTGAGTGGTACAGGGCGAAGGATGGAACTCTGCGAGAGAAACCAGACTTCTGGACGGCTGTTGGGCGAGCTGAAGACGCTGATGATCTTGAAATCCAGTTGCGAGGGGTTCAGGAGGAACTGACCGCTGCCAGAGCAGAGCTTGAAGCCACAAAAATCGCTGCTGAACAGGCCGCGGCAGAAGCGGCAAAAGTGCAGGCCGAAATGGCAAAGCAAATCGCACAATTGAAGAAGCAGGCTGCTAACCAGAAGTCTCGAGCTGACAAGGCAGAGGCTGCTCTGAAAAGCAGTGAAGGCAAGGTTGCTGAGCTGACAGCCGCTCAGAAGAAAGCCACGGAAGAACTCAGCTCCGCGAAGTTGAATCTGAAGCGTGCTTCTGAAGAGCGGGACGGGCTGAAGTCCGCCAATGCTGATCTGACAAAGCAGGTCAACGATTTGAAGGCTGCCGCGGACGCGGCCGATGCTTCTCTGAAGTCGGCTCAGGCAGAGATCGAGAAGGCGAAGCAGGAAGCCATTGAAGCAAAGAAGGCGAAGATCGAAGAAGAGTCCCAGCCAAAGGATGACGACGGCTCTGAAGCGAAGGCAGAACCCGCGGGCGAACAGCCTGTCGCGGAAACCTCAGCCGAAGAACCGAAAGCTGAGAACTAAGCCTTCGTTGCCCTGACGAAAGAATCTGAAACCCCGCGACTGCCACAAGCATCGCGGGGTTTTTCTTTTTGATCCTGGAATATGGTCAGGAAACTACAGGGCCGCCGCTTTGGTCACTTCGTCGATACACTCGATGGTGACATTGCAGAGTTGCCTGACGCGAGCAATCGGCATCGCCGGAGCGGGCATCAGTACAACGACATCGCCAAGGGGGCGAATGATGACGCCTTGCTTTCGCGCGGCCAGTGTCACTTGATGCCCGATCCGCAATGGACTTTCGAACGGCGTAAGAGACGATTTGTCACGCACCAGCTCGATCCCAATCATCAGACCTTTCTGCCTGATTTCTGCAACATGCGGATGTTCACACAATCCGCTCAGACATTCTTTCGCGACTTCCGCACAGGCGTTCACATTTTCCAGAACCCTGTTGACTTCAAACAACTCCAGAGATGCAAGGCCTGCCGCACAGCCCAGCGGGTTTCCTGTGTATGTGTGTCCGTGGAAGAAGGTTCTGCCTTCTGATGGATCGCCCAGGAAGGCCTCATAGATTCGATCGGTGGTGATGGTCGCGGCGAGCGGCAGATACCCTCCACTAATACCTTTGGCGACGCAGAGAAAGTCCGGCTGAACGTCTTCGTGTTCACATGCAAACAGCTTTCCGGTACGTCCGAATCCCACTGCGACTTCATCCGCGATGAGCGGCACGTCATTTTCTGTGCAGAGTTCCCGTATATGGCGCAGAAAACCATCTGGGTGGATCAGAATCCCCGCTGCTCCCTGAACCAGCGGCTCCATAACGACGCCCGCGAGGCGATGTTTGTTCTGTTGAATCAATCGAGCAGTCTCGTCGAAACAGAATTGCAGCCATGTCTCTTTTGTGTAACCAGTTGGGACACGCAGCGCGACGGGGGAAGGCAGTGTCAGTGTCTGAAACAGTAAATGCCTGTAACACCTGTGAAAGAGGTCAATGCCGCCGACACTGACGGTTCCCAGGGTATCTCCATGGTAAGCGTTACCAACGCACAGGAAGGTATCTCGATCTTCCGGCCCTTCCGGCTTCTGGCGATGAAACTGGTAAGCCATTTTGAGTGCCACTTCGACACTGGTGGCTCCACTGTCTGAGTAAAAGACGCGGTTGAGTCCTTTGGGGGCACGCTGAACCAATGCACGGGCCAGGCGAATGGAAGGCTCACTGGAAAGGCCCAACAGGGTTGTATGCGCCACCTGGCCGAGCTGTCGGCGCACAGCATCATCGATTTGAGGCACCGTATGGCCATGGACATTGCACCACAAAGACGAAATACCATCCAGATAACGGTTTCCATCCGTATCGATCAGATCGAATCCCTCCCCCCGCACGATAATGGGAGCGTTTTCCTGAGTGTAGGCGGACATCGGTGCGAAGGGATGCCAGACGTGTGCGTTGTCCCATTCGCGCAGCAACTCTGGTCCCGCGGATGTGAACTCCGACGGCTGATTTTCTGAAGGCGGATTTTCCGACGGTGGATTGATAGCGTTCTGGCTCATAAGTGTGTTGAAGGTTCCGTGTTTGAAAACTTTGTTCGCTGTGGGTGACACGGCGCGTCACAGCGATAGACTTCTTTCGGAATGTCCAATCGCAGAGCATAAAAACAAGTGGTCAAGTCCCGCGATGCGGTCGTTTACTTTCACAACGGAGTGAAGATTGCGGGATACACCAGACAGGAAGACCTGAGGTGCAGCCGACTTCAGGCATTCGCCTGCCCCTGGGTGCGGAAACGAACTGTGATCAGGGACCGATTCGATTGCCTGGCGTACAGCTAAGCAAATTCAGGGCTGCCATTCAAATTGAACCCAGTTATGCAAATAGAACTTAATGGCGATCCACGCTCGATTCCCGATGCATGGACGATTTCTGACCTGCTTCGCGATTTAAAGATCGAAAGCCGGTACTGCGCTGTGGAACGGAATCTGGAGCTTGTTCCGCGAGAACAGCATGCCCAGTGTCCGCTTCAGGATGGAGACCGTGTCGAGGTTGTAACGCTCGTGGGTGGCGGCTGAACCAGCGTGCGAACAGGGCACATCTTCAATACTGATCGACAGGTTTCGTGTTGGAATTGCACGGCGATCTGCTCGTTATCCGATCAACCTGAGAATCCAGCAACTTCATCAACCCGGGAATTCTACCATGACGAATGCATTTGTTCCTGACGACAAGCCACTTGTTCTGGGGTCACACACTCTGAAGTCGCGTCTTATCGTGGGGACCGGAAAGTACGCCACCTTCGAACTGATGCAGGAGTGTCTTGAAGTCAGTGGTTCAGAAGTGATCACTGTGGCCGTGCGTCGCGAGCGGCTGGTTGATCAGGCTGGTCGCAACATTCTGGATTTCATTGATCTCGGACGGTACACGATCCTGCCAAACACAGCCGGGTGCTTCAATGCGGACGATGCAATTCGCGTCGCTCGACTGGGGCGTGAAATCCTGCGGGGTCTTGAAAACCCGGGAGCCGACTGGATTAAACTGGAAGTACTTGCGGATACACGAACGCTGCTGCCGGATCCCGTTGCCACAATAGAAGCCTGCGAACGTCTCGTGGCTGATGGGTTTCAGGTCCTTTGTTATACGTCGGATGATCCCATAGCGGCTCGTCGTCTGAAAGAAGTCGGAGCGACATCTGTTATGCCTGCCGGCAGCCCGATTGGAAGCGGGCAGGGGATATTGAACCCGAACAATCTTCGCATTTGCCTTGAGTATCTCAAGGAGAACGATCCTGAGTACCCGGTTATCATCGACGCGGGTGTCGGGACTGCCAGTGATGTCTCTGCTGCGATGGAACTGGGGTGTGACGGAGTCCTGCTGAATACCGGCATTGCTGGTGCTCAGGATCCCCTGCGGATGGCCTATGCGATGAAGCAGGCATGTCGAGCTGGTCGGCATGCCTGGTTGTCCGGTCGCATTCCCAAAAAGCTCTACGCGACCGCATCCAGTCCGACAGAAGGCGTGATCTCGCGCGGTCCGAATTGAATTCCGAAATATGTGAACTCAGAAAAGTCCCAGGGATTGAAGGGACCAGCCTGCAAAAACGCGTTCTAATTCCGCTGAATTATCGGGATGAATTCCGGATTCAGTTGAACGTGAAACGGGTAACTTTCATGCGGCTTGTTGAGTTCAGCAAAGCAAATTTCGAGGTCTGAAAGCAGCTGGGTGACATTGATGCCGGCGATCTCGGGTTCGAATTCCGCCATGTAGGCACGGCAGGAAGTGTACATTCGCAGAGCGCCTCCCAGATTCCGCTCTTCGAAGTGAAACAGGGCGACTGCGGCCTGAATCAAGCCCTGAAAAAATGGTTTTTCACGACAGGTTAATTCCTGCCAGTAGTCTTCCAGTACGTCATGACATGCAAAGAATTCTCGCTGATTGAACAAGCAAATTCCTTCGTCGATGCGCGGGTCGTCGAAGTGGCTGGTTTCCGAGGCTTTGCTTGTGTTCGAATCCATCTATCATCCGTTTGTTGCCGGTAATCGTCGCAGAACATGATCGAAAGATTTAAGACGACGGAATCACATTGAAAAGGGTCCCGCATTTTCTGCAGTGGAGCCTGATTACACCTTTGATCGAATTGGGACGCCCTGAGAGTGGCCAAGAAATCTGCAAAATCCAGGTCTTCCGAAGAGACTATTTCTGCGACGACGACTGCTTCCGGACAACCACCCAAAAAGAAGAGTCGGCGGGCAGTCGCGTCCAGAAAAGTCCCCAGGAAAGCGGCACCCAGGAAAGCGACACCCCGGAAAGCGACACCCCGGAAGGCGGCTTCGGCCAGAAAAATCTCATCAAAGGATTCCGGTCTTTCTCTTGAAGAGCGTCGGGAACTCGGAAAATCGGTGATTTCCGGGCTCGCCAAATTATATCCCAGGGCTGTTTGCGCGCTGAAACATGAATCTCCGTTTCAGTTGCTGGTGGCGACAATTCTTTCGGCCCAGTGTACTGATGAACGAGTGAATTTGACGACGCCGGCTTTGTTTCGAAAGTACCCTGACGCCTATGCGCTGGCAAAAGGGACTCAGGAAGACGTGGAAAGCATTATCAAGTCTCTGGGCTTCTTCCGGAATAAGGCAACGAACATCCGAGGCATGGCTCAGGGGTTGGTTGAACGATTCGATGGTCAGGTTCCTCAAACGCTCGCTGAGATCATTACGCTTCCGGGAGTGGGGCGAAAAACCGGCAATGTGGTGCTGGGAACCTGTTTTGGAATTTCGTCCGGTGTTGTCGTGGATACACATGTGACGCGGATCACGAATCTGCTTGGACTGACGACTTCGAAGAATGCAGAGATCATCGAACGGGAAATGATGGAGCTGATTCCCCGGAAGGAATGGATCAACTTTTCTCACCGCCTTGTCTACCACGGTCGGCAGGTGTGCATTGCTCGCCGCCCGAAATGCACCACCTGCAGCCTGCTGAGTGTGTGCCAGCGAAACGGTCTGAAGCCGCTGGTCGAGGAAAACTGAGTCGCCCCCGGTTTCCTGTGTCCGAGCCTGTGAACTCGGTCCCCGGTGATTTTCACTGCGGGTGACCGTCTATTGTCCCCGGCGTTCGGCATCCGGGATCAGAATGGGCGTTGTATTCGCAGGAAGGTCGGATTCTGGTTCGCCAAATGTTTCCCAGCGGATTGTCACCGTCTTTTGAGTTGACGTGAAGTGGGTCGAGTGGCGTTTTCTGTCGACAAGGACGGTCACAAGGTTGACCTGCTCGGGACGAGATGTCGTCAGAAGGCTGTTCGTGATCTTGATTTCAGAAAGACTCACCGGGCTGGTCGTTTCTGAAGTTGCCGGCAGATCATCCTGCGGATCTGGCTTGGTGACGGAGGTATCGACCACCTGCGAAACAGCGGGTTCGACTTCAAAGTAAAGCCAAACATCCCGAATGGCGACTTCCATGCCGGCCCAGTGCATCCGGCAATGCGGGTGCGAAGCTGTTGCCATGCAGAATCGTTGCTGAACGTAGCTGCGAACGATCTCTTCGGCTCCTTCGGATGTCTCGATGTTGATGCGTCGGTTATGGAGTTGTGAAAGCTCCTGCTCGAATTCTGCGCCGTTGAGTTTAAGAGCGACCTCAAAGCGACTGGTTTCACTGTTCCATTCAGCCTCCGCGATGGACGAATGAAATGGATGCAGAACACTGGCTGCGGTTGAGCTGGTGCCAGCGGCAAGGATCCACAAAGCGGCCAGTGCAGCTTTGCCGCAACAGATTGATGTTCGGGACAGGATGTTCATCAGACTGCTCGAATGGCTTTCAGCCGTAACCAGTGATCGGCAAGTACGATCGCCATCATGGCTTCTCCCATGGGGATGAATCGCGGCAAAAGGCACGGGTCGTGCCGGCCTTTGGTGGAGATTGTGGTTGATTGGCCGTCACGAGTCACAGTGGGTTGTTCTTTGGCCAGGCTGCTGGTGGGTTTGATGGCCGCACGCATGACAATCGGCATTCCGGAGCTGATGCCACCCAGCATTCCACCGTGACGGTTTGACGAGGTTTGTATCAATGGCGACGAGGGATCCGGTGTCGAATTATGGGCGACAAAGATGTCGTTGTTTTCTGATCCGCGAAGTTCAGCACACGCAAAGCCATTGCCGTATTCCACCCCCAGAACGGCTGGGAGGCTGAACAACGCTTTGCCGAGGTCCGCCTTCAGCTTATCGAAGACCGGGTCGCCGAGCCCGGCTGGAATTCCTGTAGCGACCAGTTCTGCAACGCCTCCGATAGAATCTGTATCGCGACGAACTTCATCGATCAGTGCAACCATCCGTGCGGCAGCATCTGAATCGGGACAGCGCACAAAATTGGGGCTGCCATCAGGAAGGGTTTCCACTTGTTCCAGAGTGACGGAGGCCGGATCGGGGACGGATGCTTTGATTCCGCCAACTTGTGTCACGTAGCCAATGACTGATCCACCGAATTCGTGGGCGATCAGTTTTTTTGCGATGGCCCCCGCTGCCACTCGAGCCGTCGTTTCCCTGGCGCTGCTTCGTCCGCCTCCGCGGTAATCCCGAAAACCATAGCGAGCGTCGAATGTGTAATCGGCGTGGCCCGGTCGGTATTTGTCCTTAATGTCAGAGTAATCCCGGCTTCGCTGGTCCGTATTTCGGATCAGAACAGCGATGCTTGTGCCCGTCGTCCGACCTTCGAAAACCCCCGACAGAATCTCGGGAGCGTCGGGTTCCTGCCGTTGTGTGACCAATGGACTTTGTCCGGGGCGACGACGGTCGAGATCTTTCTTCAAATCCTCCTCGGATAGTGGCAATCCGGGAGGAACTCCGTCGATGATGACAACATTGCCCGGACCATGACTTTCGCCTGCCGTCGTGATTCGGAACAATTGACCAAAAGAATTCCCGGGCATCTTCTTACCACCGAAAACATGTTACAACGTTTCATACTGATCTGGCTGATCGCTTCGTCCACCGCCGCATTCTACTGGCCGAAACTCGGGATTGCATTCGACCCGTTTCTGGCTGCTGGTGGGTCAGCGATCCACTGGTTGATTGTAGTGACCATGTTTTGTGTTGGCGCGGTGCTTCCAGTCGATGAGGTCCGGCAGATCAGAAAGCGATGGCCGAATGTGCTGATTGGAACGGCCATCCAGTACATCAGCATGCCTTTACTGGCCTGGCTGACCGTCTTAATTATGAAACCAGAACCCCAGCTCGCCGCCGGCATCATTATTGTCGGGTGTGTGCCGGGGGCGATGGCTTCGAACGTGCTGACACTGACAGCTCGGGGAAACGTCAGCTATTCTGTCAGCCTGACAACGATGGCAACACTTCTTTCGCCATTGATCGTTCCGCGGGCACTTCAGCTGACCATGCACAGTGATGTGCCCTATGACGGCAATGCTGCGGTTCGGTTACTCCTCCTGCAGGTGGTCCTGCCGGTCGTCACCGGTCACGTGCTGCGTCGGTTTTCCAGTCGATTTCTCCGGTTGGCCGATCGATTCGCGGCGACCATCGCAAATCTGACGATTCTGGCGATCATTGCCATCGCGGTGGGTCTGAAGCGGGCTGATGTGTCACAGGCCACGGGCACTCTGCTGATGGCACTGGCCTGCATGAATGCCGGCGGGTACCTGTGCGGATATCTGGGTGGTCGCGCGGGTGGTCTGACAGAACCGATGCGTCGCGCGTTGACTCTTGAAGTTGGCATGCAAAACGCTGGCGCCGGAGTTGCATTGGCACAGGTGCTGTTCGGCCCGGATTCTCCTGCCATCATTCCATGCATCGTGTACACATTCGGCTGCATGCTGACAGGCACGATTCTGGCCACCGTCTGGCATCGGTTTCCACCGGAGCCGGATACACAGGCTTCGTAGCCTGTAAACGCAGTTTCTGCGTGGGGCCACCATTGTTCTTTCGACATCTACACCCGACACATTGCCAAACGCATTTCTGAGTCAGTCGGGTGAACCGACTCTCTCCAGCCGGTTCGTTGGTTGATGAATGCGTGGTCATTCAAGACGGGAATTGAAGGACTTCGAAAGTGCATGTAAGAATAAGGCCTGAACAACTCGCGCGTCGGTGAGCACACGATGTCCTTTCCCGAAAGAAGCGGCATTCAGCGAATGCGCGATGGTTTCCAGACGGCAATTGGGAAACTCGTGCATGGACCGAGCAATGGTCAGTGAATCGACTGCTAACCGATTGGAAAGTATGCGATCACAGCCTGGCACTTCAATCGCAAGGATCTGGAGATCGAAGCAGATATTGTGTGCGATCAGTGGAACGTCGGGCGGAAGCCACCGAACAAACCGATCGATAACATCACAGGCAGGTGGTGCGTTTCTGAGTTGTTCATTTCTGATCCCGGTGAGCTGAGTGATGAATTGCGGTAACCGATGCGGTGGTTTGGCGAATTCATGAAACTCAGAAATCACGTTCTGGTTGCGATTGAAATGGATGGCACCCAGTTCAATCAGTCGCCCTCTGGGAGGAAGGCCGGTTGTTTCGCAGTCAAATGCAATCCATGAGTCATAGTGTCGAACGGGAGCAAGAAGGGCTGTCAGTTGGGTGTGCATATTTGAGCAGTTGTTTGCATTCATAGCTGACCGGAGCGAACGATGACTGCACCCGGCATGATCGATGCAGAAGTTCGATGCCGCATTAGTGTCGGTTCACCCCCACAGTTGTGGGGACAGCGTGTCGAAAAAAACCAGGACGTGCCGGAGCAACGGTTCACCCCCACAGTTGTGGGGACAGCCAGTGGAACGTGAGGAATCAGCCAGGCGACCGCGGTTCACCCCCACAGTTCTGGGGACAGCACACTCAAACCACACCGAAATATCCATCTCCACGGTTCACCCCCACAGTTGTGGGGACAGCTGGCGCGGGGGCACGTATCGCGTGAGCCTCGATCGGTTCACCCCCACAGTTGTGGGGACAGCGTGCCACGATAGATGACAGTGCACTCACGCACCGGTTCACCCCCACAGTTGTGGGGACAGCGGATGTGCCGGTCCTGGCACTCATCTTGTCGAACGGTTCACCCCCA
>JAWKTX010000023.1 GCA_041398825.1 Planctomycetaceae bacterium
ACCTGCCCGGGCGCCGGTACCGGCGCCTTCTTCAGCCTGGAACAGATTCAGGAACGCGCTGCAAAGATCGACATGTGACCGCTTCAAGCCGGCCCCTGGCTCGGAAGCCTTCGGAAGAACTCGTATTCCGGAAACTTCGCCAACTCTCCCGAGCGTTTGATTGGCCGGGGGACTTCGAGTCTCCACCGCGGTGCTCGACAATGGCCCGTCAATGGCGCCTGCTCGCGTAGCTGCGGGCGCCATTCGTTGTGTCATCCGAACATGTCGTCGCCGGATTAGCAACAATTCAACGGCCGCCGAATCACGCCGCTTCTTCAGGTGATGTTCCCGCAGGTCCGGGCTGCTGCTGCGCCCTTCCAGAAAGTCGGTCGTCTCCCCCTGAGCCGCGTGCCTTCCCGGCCCCGAAATAATCGACCGCCTCAGTCCAGCCATTGAAGATACGACTTCGAACTCACTTTGAAAAAATCTCTGCGTGGCTTCTGCTGACAGTTCCGTTCTGGACGGCGGATGCTGAGGATTCAAAGACAAATCCAGCCTGACAGCCATCTTAAGAAGAAAACAGAAATATTGTCTAAGAAACCACAGGGCGGTGGGTCATCTTCTATGAGAGGATGAATGGTCTTGACTCCAACCTGCCAAACACCACAAACGGGACTTATCTTGGAACCGACTCCGCACGTCAACGACTGCCGTGCCACGGGCGTGAGCGAACTCACGTTGCGGTGTTTGTTCGATTCCGAAGAAACGCCTCTGCTGCGTTATGCGTTTTCGCTGGTGGGGCGGCGAGCCGTCGCTGAAGACATTGTGCAGGAAGTGTTTCTACAGCTTCATTCGCACTGGGCTGACGTGGAATCGCCGAAAGCGTGGCTGTATCGAGCCGTGCGGAATCGAGCCTACAACCACGTCCGCGACAGTAAACGAGAAGTCCTGATCGACGTCGATTGCGATGCGCAGGCCGGTGCTTCTGAAGATGACTCGCCTTCCGCATCGCTGGAACACATGGAAGCCGTGGCGGCTGTCAGGCAAAGTCTGGAAGACCTGGATGAATCTGATCGGCAGCTGGTTCAGCTGAAGTATTTCAAAGACCTGAAGTATCGCGACATCAGTACTCAAACGGGCCTGAGCATCGGCAACGTCGGCTATCGACTGCACCATATTTTAAAGGAGCTGGCAGACAAACTGCGGAAGCTCGGATTCGACGAAAAGTCATGAACCAACAATCACACAACTCAAACATGGAAGACAACATCGAACCAGAACTGGAAGCTCGCATCATCGCTTTGGTGCTGGGTGAAGCATCCGATTTCGAATCCGAAGAACTCAATCGCCTGATTGCTCAGCGACCAGAACTGGCAGCGTTCAGGCAGCGTATGGAACGTGTTCACGGACTGCTGAGCGAAGTTGGGACAGGTGAGTTCGATGCTCCGTCGGGCGAATGGAAGCTTTCGGCAGGTAAACGCAACGCGGTGCTGGCTGCGATTCGCGGAGAAGCAACGATTCAGGCCGCAATTCAGGGAGAGAATCCGGCTGTAACTCAAGGCATGTCAGCTCGACGGCGCTGGCGATGGAAGCTGGCCGCAACGTTGGGTGGTGCCTGTCTGGCTGGATTCATTGGAGTGATGGCGTGGCCGTCGTTGTTCAATCAAAGTCCGGACGCAACATTGATTGCATCAAATCAACCCCATGCTTCGGGATCTGAATTGCGGGGCGGTACGAATTTTACGTTTCAAGACGGTTCCATCACCAACATGGATGACTGGTACGCGAGTGATAGTCGAGAAATCTCGCCTGCCGACGCTCGCGGTTTAGGATTCGGCAAGGCATCGACGGAAGCACTGTCAGTGATTCAGAAGACGCTCGGTGCAGGGGCCACACTTCCGGGCCCCACATATCTGGACGATGACATTCAGTATTTTGACGATGGTCCGAAATTCAAACTGAGTGATGAATCTATCGATGACGCCGATGAGCTTGCTGCCATGGCAGAGGAAAGCTCGCTGAATCTTCGAGGTGAAGTGAGCGTTCAGAAGATGCAGGATCTGGGGATTCTAATCCTGAAGGGAAACGAAGCTGACGTTGAAGAGGTAAGGTCTCTGGTGGAAAAATTGGATCAGGAACAAGCCGTTGCACACAACGATGCTGGCCCAGCGATGGACCTGAATTCCGCGGAACTCATGGCACAAAACAATACGACGTGGTTGTTCCGGAACGGAACCTCGAATCAGGAAATCATCAATCGTTTGCCTGGTAGGGAGCATGACGAGTACATCACCGATCCGCTGCGAGCGGCTGGCGCCGAACACAAAGACGTGCCTGGGCATGATGCCGCATCCGGCACAGAAAGCATGCTGAGCGAACTAACGACGCCGGAGATTGGGCCTGTGTCCGGACTGGCGATCACTGACGGAGGTGACCAGCCGTCCGGAGCTGCCAATGCGGACAACGAGTTCGCACGCATTGCAGGTCCGATCGCCCAATCGCTCGGGGGAGCGGTGACGCCCGAGACTGAATCGGCATCCGGACTTCAAGCCGGCGACGGGCTTGCACTGCTTTACGAAAGTGAATCGAAGTGGGGACGGCAAAGTGAATCGCAAGGGGATCCAGCTGTTGCTTTGAATCAATCGCCGATCATTGAAGGCTTTAACGACAAGGCGACCGTGACTCGAAACAGGGAATCGCAAACAGTGGATCCTGCCATGGATCGTTTCCGGTTTGATTCAGGAAAACAGAGTAACACCTCCGGATCGCCGGCCACTTCTCACTTCAACTCGAATGGTGAACAGCCGGGCGTTGGGCAATACAACTTCCAGGTTATTCCACAAACTGAAGCGAACTCCAGCCAGGAAGAAGGAAGCACCGTGCGTGCGATCGAACTGCAACACGGTTCGCCAGCTGAACTGCTGAGTAGACTCGGTGACACGTTCAGTCGCGGAGAAGCGGCTATGGAAAATGAGCCGTCGCCCCATCCTTTCGCCGTTGATGCTTCTGAAGTCGACGCTGAGAAGAAGGATGTGGTGGAATACTTAGGCCGAGCGGGCGGGCCGACAGAGTCCATAGGTGCAGAGCCACAGGTTGTCATTCCGTCCTTCTCGGGCACTACGGCGATTCCCGACCTTCAACAGCAACCTGAAGCTCAACCGCATCTCTTTTTCACGTGGCGATCTCCCGCTGATTTTGGTGTCGCAGAGGCTGAAGAGCTGAAGCCTGTTCTACCCGAAGCACTAATTGCGGAGGAGAAGGCAAAGCTGGAGCAGCAGATTCAACAGAACGAGCGGATCGGCGAAAGAGCAAAAGGACTCTCCACACTGAACGCCATTGACCAAACCATAGCGTCATCGATTCATGACTATGCGTTGCTTGGCGCAACGTCATGGTCAGAATTAGCGGCGCGTCGGGATGGCAGTACAAAAGTACCGACTTCAGCTCTGTCTAAAGCAACTTCTGTTGCCAGCCTCAGCGAAAAGACAGCAGCAGAAGACGCCTTCTCCACCTTCTCTCTGCATGTCAGCGACGTATCGTTCAAGCTGGCAATGGCGGCTCTTGGCAAGGGCGAATGGCCGGAGGCGGCGAAGGTTCGGATTGAAGAATTCGTCAATGCTTTCGATTATGGCGATCCCATGCCAGCCAACGGTGAAAAGGTGGCATGTGCCATTGAACAGTCGATTCATCCGTTCGTGCAACAGCGAAACCTGCTACGAGTTTCCATGAGAACCGCAGCGGCTGGGCGAGCCAGTCAGACTCCGCTGCGATTGACGTTCGTGCTGGATAATTCCGGTTCGATGGAACGCATCGATCGACAGCAAACGGTTCGTCGAGCGTTCGCGATGCTGGCTCAGCAGTTGACGCCCGTCGATCAGGTCACGCTGATTAGTTTCGCTCGCCAGCCTCGACTGCTGGCCGACAAAGTGGCTGGTGCCGATGCGGGCAAGCTGGTGGGGCTCATCGACGAACTGCCCAGCGAAGGCGGCACCAACATCGAAGCGGCTTTGCAGCTGGCCTTCGAAAAGGCTCGGGAGCAACAGACGTCCAGTGCTCAGAACCGCATCATTCTGCTGACCGATGGGGCCGTCAACCTGGGCAATGCCAACCCGGCAAGCCTGTCGCAGATGGTGACTGCCATGAGAAACTCGGGCATCGCCTTTGACGCGGCCGGAATCAGTGCCGACGGGCTGAACGACGAAGTTCTGGAAGCGTTAGCTCGCCAGGGCGACGGTCGTTACTACCTGCTGGATTCGCTGGAAGCTGCCGACGACGGCTTTGCCAAACAGATCGCCGGTTCTCTGCGACCTTCTGCGAAGAACGTCAAGGTGCAGGTGGAATTCAATCCGAAACGAGTCGGCCGTTACAAACTGCTGGGCTTTGAAAAACACATCCTGAAAAAGGAAGACTTCCGCAACGACAAAGTCGACGCCGCGGAAATGGCCGCGGCCGAAGCGGGAGTCGCCATGTATCAATTCGAAGCGTTGCCCGATGGTGAAGGCGATGTCGGTTCGGTGTCGGTGAGGTTTCAGGATTTGTCGACGGGAGAAATGGTCGAAAACCGCTGGCCCATTCCGTACGAAGCCGATGCAGCTCGCCCTGATCAGGCCGCAGGCTCACTTCGCGTCGCCACAAGTGCCGCGATGCTGGCGGCGAAGCTGCGAGGTGAACCGTTGGGCGAATCGGTCGACCTTCAGGTGCTGTCCGGGCTGCTGTCCGGACTGCCGGAACCGTTCCGCAACGATACACGAGTGCTGCAACTGCAGCAGATGATTGAACAAGCGAGACAGTTAAGTAGGAAGTAGAGGGAGGCCGGGCCAGGGAACGCAGTGAGGATGTTCCGGCAGTGTATTGAATAACAGATCTGCAAATGCCGGAACTGCGTTCCGCTTGATTCGGCCTGCTGAACCAAACCTCTTGTGTTCACGGGGCTCACAGCCTGTTGAAAAACGGGACTGGCTCAAGCAGGAAACCTTACAACACGACGGTTTCCAGCCGTCCTGAGTGCCTGTTCCGGTTTTCAACGGACAGCTAAGCCCGAAATGAAGAGCAACATCTGAGATCCTTGAATAACAAAGATGTACGCCGGAACACGCCGGTTGTGTCGTTGGCCTGAACCGCAGTCATTGAAGAAATAGAATTCTATGAGCACAACTTCACTCTCCACGCCGGGCAATTTCCTTCGCCGTTTTGCGAGCCTGGCCGCGTTGATGCTTATCACTCTCATTACCATTCCAGGCTACGCACAGGACGAACCTGCGGAAACGCCTGCCGATGCTGTTCAGGCGGTGACCGCAGACGTGGGTGCAAACGATGAAACGCCCGCTCAGCCTGCGGAAAAAACGGCAACTGACGAACCGGAAACGGGCGACGAAACCACTCCCGCCCCCAAGCCTGCGGAATCACTGCAGACGCCCCCCCCAACCGGCGCGACCATCGGGACGTCAACCTCAGACGACGGAGCACGTACAATCATCATTCAGGGCCCGCCGGCCATTCCAGATCCGGCGTTGTTCTATTCGGCGATCGCCAAAGCGACGGCCAATGTCGGAATGGACCACATCGAACAATCCATCGATGTGACTCTGAAGATCGTGCAGGGCAAAGCGACAACTGTTTCGTTGGGAATCAACGGCACGGATGCAGTGCTTGATGTGGCTGGAGACAATCTCAAGGCGTGGTCAGTGCGGCAGCAGGGAAACAATCGGTTTTTGGACCTGACGGTTCGCGACGCGGACAAACGCCTGATCGTGAAGGTCAATCTTCGTTCAGCGAAGTACGACTTAAAACAACCCGTAGCTATCGAACTCACACATCTCACGCCGGGCGATGCCCTGGGTTTTGACAGCGTTGTCAACGTGCAGTATGCAGCGGAAATCGAAGCTGCAGTGACAGATGTTACCGGGTTTGCTCCGCTGGATTCGTCGGATGGCATTAGTCGGTTTCAGTCGCCGACCGGTGGACAAATCAAGCTGCTGCTGAACAAAGCGGGAGCTTCTCCCGCCGCCGTCGAACTGACGAACACGACTCTAAGGGGCGACGTACACGCCAATGGAAATTCAATTCTGTTTCAGTTTTCGGGCACGGCCAACGTAACGGAAGCCAATGCCGAGATCACCATTCTTTCGGGCAACGCGGCCGTCACAGAAGTGCCAACCAACGACAATTACAGGTTGCGTCTGACGACCAACGAAAACCAAACCGTGTACAAACTGGTGTTTCCGGAAGCGGGCACGTTCGCCGTGTCGCTGGAGTTCGTTGCGGCAGTGTCATCGTCCACCGGCAACGTTCGCAGCATGGACTTCACCATCGGTGCCAGTGCCGTGGTGCCGTTGACACTGAGCGGGCTGGACCCGGACCTTGACTTCCATCGAGACCAGGAATCCGTCGTTCCTTTGCACAACGACAACAACTGGGTGGGATTTCTGCCGGCAACAGGTCGAGCCAAACTATCGTGGAAGACGGCTCGCAAAACGGGCGATGGCAAGCTGTTCTTTTCAACCACGGGAACCATTGAAGCTCAGGTCGGAGCTGGTTTGCTGCGTCAAGATCATCAAATCGACTATCAGGTTTTGCAGGGCGAACTCACATCGTTCAAAATTCTACTGCAGGGGCCGGGGGAAATTCTTGACGTGGCTGGCCCCAATATCGTCGGCTGGACGGTCACCAATCAGGGCGACGATCGTCTGCTGGAAGCAACGCTCAGCCAGCCAATCACCGGTACCAGTCAGATCAAAGTTCGCAGCCAAACAGCGCTGGGGGCGTTTCCGGTGCGAGTCGAAGGATTGCGGTTAGTGCCCATCGGCGCCATCCGTCATTCTGGTTTTCTGCGGATCACAAACGCTGGTTCCGTCCGGTTGGAACCAACGGAACTCAGCGGGCTGACTCAGCTGTCCCCCGAACAATTCCCCGGCGACGCCATCGAGGCACGTCAGATTTTCGTGTATCGCTTTCCGGCCGCCGATCACGCGTTCTCAGTCGCCGCCGATCGCATCGAACCGGAAGTCAATGTGTCGCAGCTGGTCTTGTATCAGCTGGGCGAAACGGATCGAGTCATCACAGCGGACATCGAACTTGATATCCGAGAAGCCGCGATACGCGAATGGAGTTTCGGCATTCCCGAAGATTATTCAGTGGTGTCCGTCACAGGAGCCAGCGTGGTCGACTACATCGTCGCTTCAACTGTTGCCGATGGTCGCCGCATTTTGAAAGTGATCTTTGGTAAAGACATTGCCGGGCGACAACTGGTGACTCTGAATCTGGAGAAGAGTGAAGTTGCCGCCGCGGGCAACTGGGTTCTGCAACGTATCGAATATCCAGAAGCGAAGACCGTGCGAGGTGCCATCGGAGTTGTCGGGGCGCCTGGTTTTCGAGTCGGCGTGGGACAGACGGATTTGCTGGTGGAAAAGCCGTTGTCGTACTTTCCGAAACCGTCGGCTCAACTGCAGCAGGCATTTCGAATTCGTGAACCAGGCTGGTCGGCCACCATGCAGATCGAATTGCTCGACCGCAGCGTGCAGTCAGACGTGTTTCATCTGTATTCGCTGAGCCAGGAAACGGTTTACGGCAGTGCCCTGATCAACTACTTCGTCACGGGAGCTCCGGTTTCGGAATGGCGAGTCACCGTGCCCGAAACCATGGGAAACGTGATGGTCGACGGCCAGGACGTGCGAACATGGCGAAGAGAATCTGACACGCTGATTGTGTCTCTGCATCAGCCCGTGATGGGAGCGTACACATTGCTGGTGACGTTTGAAGAAAAGCCCGACAAAACGAACAGCACGTTTCAGGCTGGCCAGGTTATTCCGGCAGGCGTGCAGGGCGAACGAGGCTATATTCAGGTGGTCAGCCCGATGCAGGTGGAAATCGAAACCGTTTCGATGACCGACGACATGCTGAAACTTGATCCTCTGGAACTGCCGGCCGAATTCCGCCTGCTGAGCACCGCTCCGCCGCTGGGAACGTGGCAGTACACCAGTCGCCCGTTTAATTTGAATTTGAAAGTCAGCTGGTTCGAACCGGGGACAACCGTGGATCAGGTGGTGGAATTTTCAGAAGCCAACAGCCGAGTTTCTCAGGACGGCGAACTGGTGACGGATGTTCTGTACTACGTCAAATCGCGAGGCCAGCGAACATTGCGAATTCAAATTCCCGCCGACCCAGTTCGCTTGTGGGCAGTGTCCGTCAACGGCCAGCCCGTGACAGCTCGTCAGGCCGAAGACGCCACCTTGATTCCCTTGCCAGGTGGTACCGATCCTAACATTCCCATCGAAGTCCGCTTGCGTCTGGGCAAACCCACAGTGAAAGGTTCGCAACCGAAACTCACCCTGCCCGTCGTCTTCGCACCAGTGCTGAAGACTCAATGGGACATCAGCGGCGACGAACATCACGTGCTGGTGCCAGGCAACGGAACAGTCAAGCCGCCCGTCCCCGTGTTGCGGCCGTCAGGTTTTGAATGGGTGGCTCAGCAAGGAATCGTATCGCTGTTGATCATCGGTTTGCTGGCGTGCATTGGGATCTGGATGCGAAACAGATCGGCCGCATGGCGACTGCTGGGTCTTGTGATTTTGGGGGCCGCCATCTTTATGTCCTACACAGCCGCCAACACCGCGTATTCGCAAATCAAAGGCCCGGAACCATTGCAGCTGAGTCTGCCAATTCTGGCGGCCGGCGAAACGGTTGAACTTCAGGTCAGCAGCATGCCTCTGTGGCAAGTCAATCTGTCATGGATCGGCCTGGCTGCAACACTGGCTGGCATCGCGCTGCTTGCGTTGTCGTTCCGAAAGTCTGCGACATCGAGCAGGATGATGCTGCGTTGTGTCGGCATGCTGGCGATTGCGATAGGCGTGTTGTTGCAGGGCGATTCGGCCACATGGTTCTATGGACTGCTGGGTGTCACGATGTTGCTTCTGTTCGTGCGACCAGCCTACGCCGGGTTTCGCGATTTTGGCCGCTGGATTAGTGGCACGTTTGGTCGTTGGAAAGCAAACAGAAAAGCAGAACACGAAAACGTAAACCCAGAAGCGGGGACGGCGTGATGAACTTCAGTCCGCCACCGAGTCGACCTCGGTGGAATCGGGTTTCTGCACTACCGAAAAACCGAACGAGTTCAGTAGTAGGGCAAAGGCCTGATAACCACTGGAATAAAGCCAGTGGCATAGAAATGAAAAGCTCGGCGTCGAACACTGTTTACAAGGCTTCAGCCATGCCACTATCGAATACGACCCCCGCATCACGCACAATTGCCACCGTGATCGCGTTCCTTGCCATCACCCTGTCGTCCACATCGTTCGCCGGGCCACCCAACGGCTTTAACGCGGCCGATTCCATCACGCAGCAATGGAACATCACTCGGACCGACGCGAGGCTGAAGGCCACGAGCTCAATCATCGTGACCGGTCAACCAGGCGATCAATTCACGCTGCTGAAATCGCCCGCCGTTCTGACGAACTTCAACGGCGAAGGCTTGCGACTGACCAAACACGACATCCCCAACGAAGGGCTAAGCTACGTCATCAGCATTCCTCTGGCGAACCAGGCAATCGCCAAAACTTTCACGGCCACGTTCGAATACCAACTGGAAGCCATCAACCTGGACGACGTTCCGGTGCTCACAGGTTCAGCAGCCGTTCAACAAATCGACCTCACTTACGACGAGGCGGGCTGGGATATTGTCGGATCGACGGCGGTGCGAATCGAACAGCTCGAAGCCGACGAAAGCTCAACCAAAGCCAAAGTGCTGCTTGGCCCCGGCAAAGGCAGCCTTGCGTTGAAGCCCAGAGTTCGCGATGTGTCGTCCGAGAAAACTCAGTTCTTTGTCGAAGCGTCGAATTTGTTTCTGCCCGGCCCCGGAGTCGTTGACGGCCGCCACCGTTTGAACATCCGCACGTCGCAGGGACAGGTCAGCGAACTCAACGTGCTTATTCCGCAGGGCTCACCGTCAGTTCGGTCAGCGGTCCGGTCGGTTCGTGGCAGTTCGACGCCGATAGTGGCGGGCTGAAACTGCAGATCGAACCCGCTCAATCGCAGGCCTTCGCCGTCCTCATTGAAACTCAACGAGGCCTCGATCCACTGCCGACGAACGTGAAACTGGCTCCGCTGCGGGTCGTCGGAGCGAACGGCGAAGTTGGCCAGGTGGCCATTGCGTTCGGTTCGGAAGCTCAGCCGGAAACTCTGGAAGCCGAAACGATGTCCGCCGTGAACCTAAGCGACTTCGATGCCAGCTTGATGCCAAAGCAACAATCCGTGCTGCATCGCGTCTACCGGTACGGTGCAGAAGGCGGCGAACTTGCTGTGCGAGTTGCACCGGTGGCGTCTGAAGTTCGCGTCGTCAGCAAACAGGTGTTGTCGCTGGGTGATGAACGAGTGGTTCTGGCGGTCAACTTCGCCGCTGGAATTTCGCGAGCGGGTTTGTTTCAACTTAACTTTCCTTTGCCTGATGGGCTGGAAGTGGAATCATTAACCGGTCCCGCGCTGCATCACTGGGCGGAAATTAGCGAAGACGGCAAACGACAGATTGTTCTGCATTTGAATGGCAAAACCATCGGCACGCAAAGTTTCGCGCTGACCTTGTCGGGGACCGCACCGACCGACGTGGCCGAATGGCAGATTCCTCGCTTCGAACTAAACGAAGCCGATCGACACAGTGGCGAACTTGTTGTACGACCAACCACCGGCATTCGACTTCGCACCGTCACGCGTCAAAACGTTTCTGAAACGGATCCTCGCAGTCTGGGCGGTGGTGCTCAGGGAGCGTTGGCGTTCCGGTTGCTGCAACGCGACTGGAGTTTGACGCTGGGCATTGAGAAGCTCGATCCCTGGGTGACCGGTCAGGTGCTGCACGAAGTGACGTTGCGAGAAGGGCAGACTCGATCAGCACTGTACGCCAACTTCGTCGTGCAGAATGCGTCCATCAGTTCGTTGCAGGTTGCTCTGCCAATTGCCAACGAAGACGAAATCAAAACCGTTCGAGCCAGCGGCAACACCGTCAGCGACTTTGTGCGAACGGCTCCCGATTCAAACGTCTGGGAAGTTCAGTTTAAGCGTCGAGTAGTCGGGAAGCTTCAATTCCGCATTGAATACGAACGCCGTGGAGATCGCACAAACGAAGACGAAGCCCTGCGCCCCGCCGATTTTTCACAGGCACGTCAGCTGTCCTACTACTTCGGCATCCGCGCGGGCGGGCGGTTGGAACTGGAACACGATGAACTGACTCAGGGGTGGCAGCGGATCGACTGGAATTCCGTACCGCAGCCTTTGCGGGAAGCCGAAAACCGAAATGCTCCAGCGCTGGCGTTTCGAGCGGTCGCTCCGGCCAACGCGTTAACAATTCGCAGCACTCGGCACTCTCTGGCGGATGCGTTGAAACTGCGAGTCGCGAAGGGATCGCTGACAACCGTGCTTTCGCCCACGGGTGACCAGCTCACCGCGGTTGATCTGGTGATGGAAGTCATTCAGCGCAGCAGTTTAAGCGTTGGTTTGCCCGCAGGCGGCGAACTGTTCAGCATTTTCGTCAACGGCGAAAGCGTGAATTCCATTCGGCAGGGTGGAACCATGAATGCGTGGCAGTTTTACATTCTGCCCGGCATCGACGACCGCACGGCTCAGGTTCGCTTTGTGTATTCAGTGCCCGGTGATCGGCTCAGCAATCTGCAACTCAGCAGCCCGGAATTAAACGTGCCTCTGGAGAACATCCAATGGAACGTGGTTGCCCCGAAAGGCTTTGAACTCAACGACAACGACGGCAACCTGGAACTGATCGGACAGACGAACCAGGAAGACTATGACCGCAATTCGTACCTGACCAAAGCCAGCGGCAAGCGACAAGTGCAGGCTCAACGAGCAACTCAATTGCTGGAACAAGCCAACCAATTGCTGCAGGCCGGCGAACAATCGAAAGCCCGCTGGGCTCTGAACAGCGTCGCCAATCAGTACGCTCTGGATGCCGCGTCGAACGAAGATGCGCGAGTGCAATTAGAAAACCTGCAAACGCAACAAGCGATTGTCGGGCTGAACACTCGCCGTCAGCGTTTGTATCTGGACAACAATCGAGACGACGTGAATGTGGCTGACAATGAACAACTGCGCCAGGCCGCCGCGGCGAATCCGATCCTTCAGCAGGACCAGCTCAACTTCCGTCCTCAGCAGTTGAGCCAGCTTCTACAGGGCAACACCACCGCCGACAACGCAATTCTACAGCGCATCGCAAGTCGTTTGGTCCAGCACCAACACACCACAGAACCAGCACCTCAGGCAATCCTCATCAGTCTTCCGGAAGAAGGCAACATCTACACCTTCGCCCGCAGCGTGCAGGTTGCAGAGAACGCTCCGCTGGAACTGAAGCTCGAATTCGCATCAAAGCTGCAACTGCAACTATGGCAGATCGTCCTTGTATTGCTGCTGCTGGTTGGCGTGGGGCTGGCGATTGCGAACAGCACAACGTGCGATGCAGACCGTGTGCCTGGAATCGCCCAATGATGAGCATTCTAAGCTTGGCAGCCTTCTGAAGAACGGGACTGGCTCATGCAGGAGACCTCAAAACACGGCGGTTTCCAGTCGTCCTGCGTGCCTAACATGTTTCCGTTGGACGTTTGCCAGATGTTGAGTGATTACTCGGTCCTGGTTCCTCAACGGACATCAAAGAGCGTTCAAGTCTGCGTCCGTTTCAAACTGGGGCACCCATGAATGCCAGTTACGCGGCAACGGTGGATCCTCGGAAATCGCCAGCCAGCGGCGTTCGCCGGCAGGTCCCTGGCGAGCTGCCGCTCGACTCAGAACCTGAAAGACTTAACCAGCCGAACAAATGGGCTTCGTACGTGCCATTGCGAAAGTCCAGCAGGATACCAGACATAACAATTGAAGAGACCTGACCCCTTTTTGGCTCGACCCTTTTTTGGCTCACCAAGTCGGAAATACCCGGACGGCACACGATCTACGTTTTCCTACGATTCCCTCGGCAATCGCACCTTGATGGCGGACAGTACAGGGCGGTATACTTGCTCTTACGATCTGAATGGACAGATTCGATCTCAGCAAAGCCCCAATAATCTGACAGTGACGTTTTCCTATGACGCGATTGGTGACCGCAGACATATGGAGACTCAAGGGGCCGGGAGAACAACCTTTTCGTATGACCCTGCTGGCCAGCTTGTGCAACAGAACGATCCGGCAGGAAATATTACAACAAGTACTTATGACTCTGCAGGGCGCAGAACGGCGAAAGTATCGTCCTCGGGCACACGCGCATCCTTCAGCTACGACAACGCAGGAAATCTGATCAATCTCGCAAACCTGAAGAGCAGCGGCACTGTGATCAGTTCCTTTGAGTACCGTTACGATGACGCGAGCAACAGAAATGGAGTCACGGAAGCTGATGGCACTCGTGTGACATGGGCCTATGACAGCAACAACCAGTTGATTGGAGAACGCCGCAGCGGAGCCAGCGGCTATGCCAACACGTTCGTCTACGATCCTGTCGGCAACCGTTTGCTGCTGAACGAAAGCGGCACAAAAACGACAACAACCTACGACGCAGCAAATCAGATTCAGTATTCCGAGGCTTTGTCCGGAAGAACAACTTACACGTTCGACGCAGATGGAAATCAGCAGATCGTTCAACAACCAAATGGTGATCGAACGACGAACGTCTGGGATTACGAGAACCGGTTGAAGGCAGTGGCACTGCCGGATGCCACACGAGTGACCACGTCGTACAATGCGGACAATCGCCGCGTATCACGAGAGGAAGGCTAATGACACTGACAACCTACCAATGGGATCCCGTCACCGATCAGCTTCTTTCTGAAGATGACGGAACGACTCGGACGGACTACACGCACGAACCCAATCTCTACGGCGATCTGCTCTCACAAACCGACGGCACAAACACCTGCTTCTACCACTTCGATGCAAGAGGTGATACGAGGCAGCTCACTGACGACACCGAAACCGTCACAGATTCATGGATCTTCGACGCCTGGGGAAATGTACTGAGCCGAACCGGGATCACACCGACACCGTTCCAGTTTCTTGGCAAGCTAGGCTATGCCTATGATATCCTAATTGGCCTCAACTATGTAAGGGCGAGATGGTATCGCTCACAATCTGGCACGTGGATGAGTGAGGACCCGATCAGGTTCAGTGATGGACTTCTGTTTTTCGAGTACTGCCTCAATTCGCCGATCGTTCGAATCGACCCATCGGGCACATGTAGTTGCTGCTGCTGCCCAGACGAAATAAACCTTTCGCCATTGGGGGAACCAAAATGGGTTCAACCGAACGAAGGGGATGGCACCGCTTTTCCTCCACCTGCGGATTATCCCAGGCTATTCTTTCCGTTTACTGTATACACTAAGCTTTTCATTCTGCACGAACGCATCGAGGCCGAACTTGGTTCAACCTGTTCAGCTACATGGTTTGAATGCGCAAATCACGGTGGGCATCTTGGCCAAAAGCCGTTCAAATGGTTCAGGATCGAGACGTCTCGACCGGGTATGGAACAAAATTGGTCGGATCCGCCACCAAACGAGTGTCCAAGCCGCTTCAATCGAGAATGGTCTGACGAACCAAGTGTGGATGCACGCGACGACCAGGGGACCGCCATAAATTTTCTTTATCGCGTTAAGCCGACCGCAGGATGCACCTGTCCAATCAAAGAGTTGAAGTTCCATTTCTTTGTACAGATGGGGAAAGTCAAAACTGATCCTGGTTCAGGACATCTAGTTAATTTTGAGTATGCTCGCAAACCTGTCCTGAAACCTGGCTGGCACTCTGAGATGGAGGAATTGGGCTGTAACATGGATGCGCTGAAGACCGAGTTCCCCAAAGATTTCTGATTTCAGGATGTGAGTTATGCTTGCCTGTATTTTGTGCTCATTGTTTTGCACGCATCCTGCCGGAGCAGAGATGGATGCAATCGATAGAATAGTCAAATCGAGGGAACGAGACCTTGCACTTCAGGCTCTTGCCGTGAATGCCTGGCGCGTCGGGCGAAAAGATCTCTCCCGAAATGCGCTCTCCATGATCCAGGTTGAAGGACAGTGGCGGGACGGCTTGCTGACAATTGCCGCCGACAGAAATCCAGAAGAAGGGGCCGAACTGTATGCATTGCTCTGCGGGAGAATGGCTGGCTGGGAATTCGAATCTGAAGAAAGTGCGCGTCGGTCATATCAAAACGCTTTGTTCCACGGGCGATTTCTCAATTCCCTTCCCATGCCGGCAAGACCGAGCGAGATCTCTTCAGACGTTGAGGTCATTACAGTCGACGCTGATCCTGCATTGATGGCTGGATTGCTGGAACCATATGCAGGTGCGATGACGCGCGAGGCATTCATCGTTCCGTTTCTTGACCAAGTATATCGAAGGAAGGGAAGCGAGAGACTTCAGCAATTGTCCGTGAAGCTCGAGATCGATGATACGGTCCGGCAGGAACTGATCGCGATGGCTCTGACAACATCAATCTCATCCACCTGGACGGAGCAGAATACACTCGATCCCGATCACGTCGTTACCGACGAGGCAGTTTCGACGGTCCTGAAATCGCTCGATTCGATGCTGACTCAAAAGTACTCCGCCACGGCGATCGAAACGCGTGATCTGCGCACCGAGGCCTTGATTCAACAGGCTGTCAGTCCTGCTGAATACAGATGGTGGCTGGTTGAGGCAGCTTACATTGAGACGACACGAGGCTTCAGTGATCTTGGTTCTCGATATGTTGAGGAAGCTGATTCGCGTGGGGCATTTTCCATTCGTGATATTGGCGCACATACGCTGACTTCTCACACCGATCAGGTGTTTTGTGCAATCGCACTTTGCATCGAGCAGGCGCGTCTTGGGGATCCAGTGGGAGCAGTAGGTCGTCTCCGCAATCTCAACCTTCCCGACACTGTTATGGTGGAGTCGGTACTTGAGATGGCGACAGTCATTGGGCGAGATTCGGTGGAGTTGCAAACGATAGCGAATGAGTTAGGCGATACTGATCCGCTTTCAGCAGCATGTCTCCTGATTGGACGGCTCGGAAACAAGCCAACGATTCCACGTTCTCGATGGACAAACACGGCGTGGGCTCACTCGCTCGTCACTCGTGCCAATCAAAATTGGGAATTGGGTCAACATGGACATGAATTCGAATCCAGGACCGCATCTCAAAGAGCCGCAATCTCGCTGCCGCCAGATTGCCAGAACCGACTGCTGCTGCGTTTTCTAAATGAAGAAAGAATCGCTGATGCCCTCAGCATCCTTCATCGCGTGGATATTATCCGCCAGTTTCCGTCGACCACGCTCTTTCGATGCATGAATTCGGAATCTCGCGAAGTAACGCTGGCTGTCTCGCGTGCGATTGCTCAGGCAGAATCAGATCTGGACCAACAATTGAGCACGACCGCAAAAAGCCGTTTGGTGGAGCTTGCGACCGAAAACAACGGAAATGTTCGATATGCAGCGTTGGCGACTCTCGTCGCATTTCACGAGAAATCGGCTGCACCCGTCTTCATCCCGCCAGCTGATAACGACGATGCGGAGACGGAATTCCTGATCTATCTGCTTTCTGGATCGTCCGCTTTCGAATCTGTGCCTTTTGAAGCAGCTTTGGAGTCCGACAATAGCTGGTTGAGAATAAAAGCTGCACGTGAATTGGGCCGGGCCGCAGTTAGCTATGAAGCCGCTTCAGCCTTGGCGAGGAAAAATCTTATTCGTCAACGTAACAACATTCTTGAGAAAATACTGAGTGCAGCTCTAGCAGACAAAAGCGAGTCCGAAAACGAATAGCAGAAAACTCCAATATCAGGGGGCCGATTATTGAGCATTTCGGAGGGTTAGCAATTCGTTGCGATCTTTCAGTTTGCAGAGCAAAGCAAGCGCAAGCTATTGACCCCCTACCAATGGGATCCCGTCACGAATCAGCTTCTTTCTGAAGATGACGGAACAACGCGTACTGACTACACGCACAAGCCCACTCTCTACGGTGACCTGCTCTCACAAACCGACGGCGCCAGTACTCAATTCTACCACTTCGATGCAAACGGCGACACAAGACAGCTCACAGACGAAACAGAAACCATCACAGACTCATGGACCTACGACTCCTGGGGAAACATCCTGAGCCGGACTGGCACAACGCCAACGCCGTTTCAGTTCGTTGGGAGACTTGGCTATGCGTATGATCCACTGCTCGACCTGAACTATGTCCGGGCGAGATGGTACTCACTGCTTTCAAATCGATGGGAAAAATATGAACCAACACCCGTGAAACTGCGGGACGGGCTGGGCGAATCTCTCAAAGGATGTTCCAGTGAGAGATTGCCATTCTAGCGCACATTTAAAATGGAGTCAGACTCAAATGGCCAGGTTCATCCTTCTATCGCTCGTTGTTTGGTTAACGGTCGTTGAGGCTTCCAATGCTTCCAGTGAGTCACAGCCTTCACGAACGATTGCTTCGGCACGTGAGTGTGCGTTGAATGCTCCGGGTTTCTGCCGGCGCATTTTGTGCGAACGTCTTGTGAGGACGTCTACATCCATCGGTCAGATGGATGAATCCGCGACTACCGTTGATCTTGCGGCGAACCCTACTGAACGGTGGGAGTTGGTTATGGAGATTGCAGATCAATTGCGACTGGAAAACCGAATTGCTGAGGCGGAAACGTGGATACGCGATGCCTTCAGCAAGTACTCACCGAACAAGCTGGATTCCGCATTCACACTGCAACAGTGTTTTAAAAATGGAGACTACTGGTCAGCAGCAATGCAGGAGCTGCCGGCCTCCCCTGCAAATTGGTCCTGGGAGATGCGAGCCACCATTGGGGACTTCGAAGGCGTATCGCTCGCATTGGGCGGCAAGACGGTAGATGGGACAACGGAGTCATTCTACAGGATATGCATGCCATACATTCTCAATTCGAATAGCCGTGCGATTGAATCGCTGTTGTGTGCGTGTGTGGAAGCTTCAGAACACGACCGAGTGCTGGGATACCTGGCCGTTCGAACTGACAGAAGGCTTGGCAACCGATATGTCACACCACTCACTGGTCTGTTTCGATCGAGTGACTCAGCTCAGATTGTACAGAATGTCAATCGAGATCGACGGATATCTGATGCCGATCAGATGGACGTCGCGTTTCACTCAGCATTGGCAGCGCACGCACCAGGGAACGAAACATGGACTCTTCTTAGATACGCGGCTCTGGAACTTCAGCGCGAATGTTTCAGCAGCGCCATTCGACATTTGAAGTTTGCTACCGCCAGATTGCAGCACGAAAAGCTCATGGGAGTGAAGCTGCATCCTATGTTTGCCGATGGCCAACTGGCACTGCAGAAAAGGACGTTGGCACTCCTCTGGGCAGAAACGGGAGACGCTCAACAGGCACTTGCT
Organism: Planctomycetaceae bacterium; assembly: GCA_041398825.1. Taxonomy (NCBI): domain Bacteria; kingdom Pseudomonadati; phylum Planctomycetota; class Planctomycetia; order Planctomycetales; family Planctomycetaceae; species Planctomycetaceae bacterium. The sequence continues at coordinate 18,344 of JAWKTX010000023.1, forward strand.
GCGATCAATGAACTTGATGCCCCCGAGAATGGATTTTATACCGCGTTTTATTGCGAATGTGTTTACAGTATCGGCAAACTGCTTCGAGAATCGACGGATGACGTATACGACAGAATTGATGCTCTCAAGACCACTCCTTGCGCAAAATGCTGCCTACTGCTTGGAGTGATCGATACCGCTGCGCGACGACCAGAAGTCGACCAGTGGGGAGACGAACTTGCAGCGTTACAGCTTCTCGAAATCCTCATGCTGAGACTGAATAGGTTCCATGAGACGCCAGAAACTTCACAGTTTTTCGGATCCGACAGCAGACTAGCGATCTACTACTCTGCTGCGATGCAACGAGCCGTCCTTAGGAAACTGGTTGAGAATCGCGATTACGCAGGGCAACTGCGACTTCTTCTTGATGGCAACCCGGAACTTACTTCTGGAAATTCATCCTTCATTATCGATGAGTTGCACACGTTGCCTCCCGCGGTTTTTATCGCGCTCCTGCACCGTTTGCAGACAGGTGGCAACAATGTTGACGAAATGCAAGCTCGAGTTGAACGTCTGACCTTCTCCGTGGATGCGGGGACACGGTATGTGTCATTGAGTCTGCTGGCTCAAATGATTGAACAAGGAGCCACAACAAACGCGCCGTTGTCGGTTCACCTGCAGGATTCCAACGCAGACATTGCATTTGTTGCCCGCGAGTGTCTCACTGTTCGGGAGAGTGATCAGATTGAATGGGCGTCTTTGGGCAAAAGGGTACTTGGAGAATCTCAAAATTCGTCTCTCAGAAGAGCCGCTGCCGCACGCGTCGTCGAAGAGTTGGAGACCGGGGCCGAAATCATCGATTTCCTCCAGCTATTGGAGAACAGCCGAGATTACTTCTCAGTCGTTGAAGCGTCACAGGCGGTATTGAAGCAGAATCCTCGGACATTGAATTCTGAATTAGGCGAAATACTGAACTCAGTTGAAAACAAATGTCATAGTGAATTCATGCACCAATCGATTGCGAAACTCGCGGCTGAGTACGAACTAAGTGTCTCCTCGCCCAGTCAGCGGGACGACAAGCTCTGCAATTGATTTCGCGACATGAATCGCCAAACTACAAGCAACGACCGAATTGTGCTCGGCCAACGAACGTCTGGGATTACGAGAACCGACTGAAGTCAGTGGCACTGCCAAATGCCACACGAGTCACGATGTCGTACAACGCAGACAATCGCCGCGTCTCGAGGGAAGAAAGCTGATGACACTGACCACCTACCAATGGGATCCTGTCACCGATCAGCTTCTTTCGGAAGATGACGGAACGACTCGGACTGACTACACGCACGAGCCCAATCTCTACGGTGATCTGCTCTCACAAACCGACGGCGCCAACACGCGCTTCTACCACTTCGATGCACGCGGAGACACCAAACAGCTCACCGACGAAACGAGAACAGTCACGGATTCGTGGACATATGACGCTTGGGGAAACATCCTGAGCCGAACCGGGACCACACCAACGCCGTTTCTGTCACAAGGCGACAGAGGAGACAAGAGTGCCCTTCGATTCATGTACATTATCCCCATTCTGGGGCACGCCACAGTTCTCCATTGCAGCTCTCGTGGCTGGACTTTCGTTGATGGTTGGATGCGAACGCCACAAAGCTGGTTCCGGGGATTCGAACGAGCCTCAACAACTCGCGTGGGACTCACTTTCAACCGCGATCGACGAATTCCAAAAGGAAAACGAAACTATCGTTAGGCAAGTAAAGTCACTGCATGGGCGCGTGAACGTTGGTGGCACCCCAGAATCGCGATTCTGGCTACTAATTGAATTCGATGAAACGTCAAAGATTCTTGATCAAGATGTTGGGGCGATGGAGTTTCCCGTCGGCACCAAATTGTTCTTGAGAACCCCAACAATCTCCGATGCTGGAGTTCAACAGCTTACTGGTAGTGATCGGATTCGGTACTTGAATCTGGACGGTACAGCCATAACAGACTCCAGTCTTGCGGCTATTGGAACCATCTCTTCATTGGAGGGCCTGTCCCTCTGCCGAACTGCGGCCTCCGACGAGGGGATTGCACAGCTGAACCGCTTACAACACCTCGACATTTTGCGATTGGATGACTGTCAGATTTCTGACAAGGGCCTCGAAGCAATAAAAAACATGAAGTCAATTCGCGACCTGCGCCTCGCAAATACTCTTATTTCGGATTTCGGAGTTCAGGTGTTAGACCATTTTCCTGATCTTGAATGCCTATCATTGGCTGGCACGAATGTGACGGATGCATCTATCAAACACTTGGGGCGATGCAGGCACTTAATACAACTCGAGCTCGCACGGACCACAATAACGAATGCCGGAATCAAGAAACTGCAGTTGATACTTCCTATGTGCGACGTCCGAACTACATCGGAACAAGCAGAATACTGAATCCATCATTTAACACACAACGCACACTTCACATTTGAATTCTCCCAACATGCTCAGCGTTCAGGTCTTGCCCGCGTCTCACGAGGTGGGATGCCTGAATTCTTTGGTCCAGTGTTAATGAGAGTCAGGGTTGTAGGGACGTGGATTGCTGGAACGGAGGCTGAGGCACAGCCGAAGCCGGAGTGGAAGCAATGCACGTCCGCGCGAATTCTGCTGGCGTTTGATAACCCAGCGAACTATGGGGACGGTAGTCGTTGTAACTCACTCGCCAGGCAGTCCCCAATGCCTGAGCAGAGTGCACATCATCAAACACTTCGCAGCCAAGAAACTCATCCCGGAACCGGCTGTTGAAACTCTCTGCGTAACCGTTCTCCCACGGACTGCCCGGGGAAATATACAACGGGCCGACACCCGATCGATCAAGCCACCTGCGAAGCCCGGCGGCAATGAACTCAGGGCCGTTGTCAGACCGAATGTGCTCGGGAATTCCGTGAGCCATGAATAAACCGCGGAGCACATCCACGACATCTTCGTGCCGAATACGGCGAGCGACCTTCAACGCCAGACACTCACGTGTGTATTCGTCGATGATTGCCAGCCACTTCAATGAGGATCCACGGCTCGTACTGTCAAATACGAAGTCCCAGGCCCAGACATGGTTGCGCCGGCTCACTCGATGCCGAACGCAACCCTGACTGCTGTTACCCAAACGACGCTTTTTCCTCGGCTTTTGAGGGACTTTCAGTCCCTCTCGACGCCAAAGGCGATACGCTCGATCAAAACCCACTCGATGCCCTTCACGCTGAAGCAACCTGGCGATCCGACGATAACCAAACCGAGGATGCTCTCGAACAAGCTCCAGCATCCGTGCCACAACAACCGGCTCATCATCTGCTGGCTTCGCTTCGTACCGCTGAGAACTTCGGTGCTGTTCCGTCAGGCAGCACGCCCGACGTTCACTCACGCTGAATTCTCTCTGCAGATGCTTCACTGCCTCACGTTTGCGCGAAGGGCTCACCAGTTTCCCGACGCCAGTTCCTTCAGCATCGCTTTGTCCAGTTCCGCCTCGGCCAGCAACTTCTTCAGTCGTGCGTTCTCCACCTCAAGATCCTTCAGCCGCTTCGCTTCCTCTGACTTCATGCCTCCGTATTTGCTCTTCCAGCGATAGTACGTCTGCTCGCTGACCTCCAGAACCTGCACGACTTCAGCCACCGTCTTGCCTGCACTCAACATGGTCTCAGCATCACGAAGCTTCTTGACGATCTGCTCCGCTGAATGATGTTTACGCTTGCTTGTCATCGAATCTCCTTGCTCTCTTTCGGCAATGAGACTCTCATTTCTACCGGACCATTTCAACCAAGGCACACCAGTGGGTGAAGTGTCGAAACAGGGGCTGCGTGGGTGAAATGTCGAAACTGCTTGACATTGTGTGTGAAATGTCGAATCGGTAGGTCGTATGACTGACACCGCCATCGCCACACGTTCACCACTGCTGCCGGATCGTTATTCCTGTCCGGCGCATCACCCAATTGAAACAGGGCAGTATGACGATGTCACCTAGCCGTCTTTGTTTGACGCGTATTCGACACACTCTTCTCGTCCTTGCGAGCTGCTGTTTGTTGGTGCCTTCGTTTGTTCTTGCGGGTGATGTGCAATTCAGCTTGAGGTTCCTGGCAAGCTACCACGTGCATAATGGTAGTCACGTAGCAGCAACCGGTGAATATTTCGCCGTGGCGGTGGATCCTCATGCTGGAGGTGGCATTCAATTCGTTTGCGGCACAGGTCGTAATACTTATCTTCCAACCGGATTGGGATGGATCAACCAGATGGTGCCCTACTCAGATGGTCGAAAGCTAATGATCGCAGGCAATGGATTAGCAGATCTCGACCTCTCCGCTCACACTGCATCGTTGCCTTGCGTTTTCTTAGCGAGAACGGTTCTGATCGCCCAAGGCTATCGTCATTCTCTTGTGTGTCGATTAGCCCCGATGGAGATCAGTTCATTGCAGCGGTTGACGGCGGGATTATCAGCGGCAACTTGGGGAACCGCGGAACTCTGCCAACATATTATGAACGTGGTCATGATTATGCCAACCTTAGTTTCTTTTCGGACGGCCAATCGTTCATTGCTGGTACAAATAACGGGACCATCGAGGTTTGGCATTCCCTGCCGGATTTCAAGTTTGAAGTCGTTCGAAAAGGGTACAGACGGAATGACGATGAGGATTTGGATCCTCGTGAAGCTTTGCTTCTCCGTCGTATGAACGTTTCATCGTCGAATATTAGCCTTCTCATGTTGCGAAAGTTCCCTCAACGGGCAGCTCGCCTGATGGATGTTCGGCCAGACGTTCGATTTGCGATGGATCCTGTTGGGAAGTATCAGCTTGAGGTCTGGGAGATCGATTCTGACTCACGCGGTAATCCGTTGTGTACGATACCGCTCATGGACTTCGGGTATAACAAATTGTTGCAGGTGGATCTATCCAATGATTCGGAGGCCAATTGGCTCCTGCTTGCGTCACAGTACTCGTTGGTATTCTTTGATGAAGACGTTTTGTGTAGAGAGGAGGACACTTTGGCGGACTCTTTCCGAGTCGACCTTGACACGCTTGATGAGTTGGACTCCACCGTCCCATTGATAGATGTTGCGTTTGGAAAACGCGGGGAAATCGCTCTCCTACAGGGGAATGGATTGGTTTCTGTCTGGAAAGTCGAATGCGAATGAACGTCAAGGCAGGCACCACGTTCCCGTCCAGACAAGAAACTGAACTGACCCGTAACCTGTTCGACAATCAGGTGTTACTAAGAGAAGCCGAAGTCGATTTCCGCTGAAAGACGAGGACGAATCCCGAGTTCACTCTCGGCATTGGCCGCGTTTTACAAAGTGCGCCTGCCTTGATCTCAAAGATTTGGTTTTGGGGGCGGAGGCGCCGGAGGCGGCATCCGCTGGATGGAATGGTTGCCTCAAGAGCCAGTTTTTCCCAGACGGCATTCCAGTTTTTATGATGTTGTGAGCTCGTAAGGCGGTAATTGATAGGGGCCGAATTGTCGTACAACGCAGATAACAGCCATATGTTCCGGGAGGAAAGCTAATGACACTGACCGCCTATCAATGGGATCCCGTCACCGATCAGCGATTGGGGCAGGACCGCCCGAGGAAGTGTGATGACCTTGAGCATGGAACACCGGGCCTATCCGCAGTTTATTCAGGACCTCTGGCTCTCGTTGCCATCTTGCCGTGGGCAACTGGAGCCGTCCAAAGTGGATTGACGAGGGCAGATGTGCTTGACAAAGGTCGAGGCGACTGAGCAGGTTTGGTTTCGAAATTGTCTTCGAATCTCAGGTCCCGGATGCGGTCCCGCTCGTCAGCGAACCACGAAAACGTTAGCCTTTCGGGTGGTGCGTTTGCAGTAAACCTATCGCCAGATTTGTTGGTTGGAAAGCATGTTGTCCCTAAACGTTTTTCGAACTGTCATTCTACCTTTGATCGGATTCGCGATTGCCTCTTTCTGGTCGGTTCCCGGCTGGGCACAGTCGGATGACGTCGCTGGAAATGAAGCTTCACTGCGGGCCGATGCGGTGAAGACTTTCAAGGAGAAAGTCGGCCCGTTTGTTAAAACGTATTGCACCAGCTGTCATGGCTCTCGCCCCGAGGCCGGCATCAACCTGGATTCGGCACTGAAGAGTCCGGGGGCGACGTCTTCAGCACTGCATTGGAAGAAGGCGGTTGCAAATGTCAAAGTGCATGACATGCCTCCGGACCATGCAGAAAAAATTCCGACGGAAGAGGAACGCAAACAGTTTATCGAGTGGATTGGGCAGCTGAAATACATGGCACCGCGGGATCCTGGTCCGTTTGTCCTTAGACGTCTGAGCAAAGTCGAGTATGGCAACACGCTGCATGACCTGTATGGCGTCGATCCATCGATTGTGGACAGACTGCCGGACGAAGTCGCTGGAGAAGGGTACCTGAATTCAATCTCACCGTTACAGTCAGAGTTATTCCTGGAGATTGCAAACAGCGTCATCGACACCGTTATTTCTGTAGCAGACTCAACACCGAGCGAAGTGCAGAAACGATTGTTTGGGGAGACACCATCCAGCAGTGACGAATTCCGAGAGGCGGCACGTCAGGTCGCACGATCGCTGGCCCGTGATGCCTATCGTCGGCCAGCCACCGAAGAGGAACTGGATGTTCTGGTGGAGATCTTTGATCTGGCCCGTGAAAACAACCTGGATTACACAGCGTCACTGAGCCTGATGTGGAAGGCCGTTCTTGTCTCTCCGCAGTTTCTTTTCATCACTCCCTCTGGTCCGGTTGACTCACCCGATTCTGTGGTGCCATTGGACGATCATCAGCTCGCTTCGCGCCTTTCTTATTTGTTGTGGTCTGCGCCGCCGGATGCCACATTGTCTGCACTGGCAGATCAGGGACGCCTTCACGATCCCGAAGTGCTGCGAGGTGAAGCGGACCGACTCCTGGAGCATCCGCGAGCGCGTGCGGTGTTTGATGGCTTCGGTGTACAGTGGCTCGGTATCGGGGGACTTCGGAGTCAAACGTTTGACCAGGACGTCTTCCCTGAAATGACATCCGAACTTCGCCAGGCGATGATGGAAGAAGCACGTTTGTTTTTCGAAAGTATCGTTCGCGAAAACCAAAGCATGCTGCGGTTTGTGGACAGCGATTACACCTACCTCAATCAGCCGCTGGCCAGAATCTACGGGGTCGATCACGTGCAAGGGGCGGTCATGCAGCGCGTCAGGCTGGAAAACTCCAGCCGAGGCGGCATTCTTGGGATGCCTGCGACGCTCGCAAGTACCTCGTTTCCGAATCGGACGAGCCCGGTTCGCCGTGGCGTCTGGGTTCTTGAGCAGGTTTTGGGGGAACGTGTGCCGCCTCCACCGCCGAATGTCCCCAAACTGGAAGAACAGGTCCAGAAAAGCAGAGAGGGTCTGACACTGCGTGAGCTCACGAACCTGCACCAGTCAGAACCGACGTGTGCCAACTGCCATCGAGTTCTCGATCCCATCGGTTTCGGATTGGAGAATTTTGATGCTATTGGGCGATGGCGGGAGACGGATGAGCTGGGCGTTACGATTGACTCCGGAGGTCAACTTCCAACCGGGGAAGATTTTACGAACCCGGCAGAATTGAAGATTCTGCTTGCCAGGCGCAAGGCTGACATTGCGCGAAACCTGACCGAACGATTTATGGGCTTCGCTCTGGGCCGACAACTGGAAGGCTACGATGAACTCGTGATCGATCAATTGATGACCAAACTTGCCGAAGATGATTATCGAATGCGGTCGATGATTACCGAGGTGATCACCAGCTACCTGTTTACACACCGCAGAGTCAAATAATCTCTCACCTGTTGACCAGCGTTCGGGAGGCCAGCGCTCGGGTGGCCCACACCCTGCTGGCCATACGAAAACTGAAGTCGACAATTGTTCCTGTACGGCAAACCGGAAGTGTGATGTACAATGGCATTGCAGATTCTCAGTGTTCGCCAGGCACACCAAAACGTTCAAGGCTGCTTCCTATGAATCACAGATTCCATTTCAATCGTCGTGCGTTGCTGAAGGGAGCGGGCGTAGCGCTCGCTCTGCCGTTCATGGATTCTCTGAGCCGGGCGGCTGGTGACAAAAATTCCAAACCACCGGTGCGACTTGGGTTCATGTACATGCCCCACGGCGTCATCATGGACGACTTCTGGCCTGCCAGTCCGGAGACGTTTCTTGAATCTCCTCCGCCAGCGATTGAGTCGCTGCGTCCCGTTCTGAATCAGTGCCTGATGATGAAGGGGATCTCCGGTGTGCCGATTTCGCCATTCAACGGGGCGCCTCATGCGCTGGAGTTATCGACGTGGCTCACTGCGACACTTCCCGACGCGGACACGCGTGGCCGGGTTAACATCGCGATTTCTGCTGATCAGATAATGGCGAATTACGTCGGTGCTCAAACACTGCTGCCGTCGCTGGAACTCGCCACGATGCCACAGACATGGAAAGAGAATCAGGAAGGTCTGCACGAAGCTTACTATTCCCACTGCAGTTACTATTCCCCTACCCAGCCGGTCCCCGCTGAGATCGATCCGCGGAATGTTCTGAACAGATTGTTTGGCAGAAAAGATGATGCAGGGCCTGTTGTACGAACAAATCCACTCGACAGGCAAATGCTGGATCGAGTCATCGGCGGCGCGCGGGACTTGCGGAAAAACCTGGCAAGGACGGATCAGTTGAAACTGGACGAGTACCTGGACAGTGTGCGGGCCGTTGAACGGCGAATCGCTGCGATCGAGCAGCGTCAGAAGGAAGCGACGCAGGAGTCCGAGGGTCTTCGGACCACCAGTCGCAGTTCGGGCGACTCGTCGCCCATCGAGATCCGAATCCCGGAGGGCGACAAACGCAGCGAGTACATGCAGGTGATGTGCGACCTGACCGTCCTGGCATTCCAGACCGACACCACACGGGTCAGCACCTATATCGGCTCCACACCGAATGGTGTGTCGTACCCTGAACTCGGCTTCAAGGATCAGCACCATTCGCAAACGCACCATGAAGGTCGAGAAGAGATGGTGCGGAAGGTGGCGGCGATCACGAAGTTTAATGTCGACCAGTTCGCGTATATGGTGAACAAGATGGCCGGCCTGCGCGAAGGCGATGGCACACTGCTCGACAACTGCATCATGATGTGGGGCTCAGGTCTTGAAGACGGCAACAAGCACAGCCGAGAGAACCTGCCCTTTATCATCGCCGGTAAGGGGGGCGGCTCGATCAATACCGGACGCTTCTTGCCGGATACTCGCGGCAATCAGGGAGATCTGCTGACAACGTTACTCTCCTGTGCTGGCGTTCCTTTGGATCGCCCCATCGGAATCGCGACGACGGAAATCACCGAAATGAAAGCATGAGCCTGCATTTGTGGGACAGGTCGCTGCAAACCAGAACACCCTGGCGGCTTCATCGGTCTCGTGTGCGTTTTCTCACCGGGATGCGGAATCTCGTTTCGTGGGGAGCGTCTTCGCTGTTCAAGGATTGTTTCTTAACTCTGCCGGTGAGAAATGGCCACGAATGCTGGCGGATCGCACCGGATTCACAGCCGTGCTGAACACGTTCGGGCGTAACATAGTGTATCACCGCACGGTCACGTGATCGTGCCAGGTGAGGGCTGAAGGACGGCGAATGGAAATCGACGCGGCCCGGCTTTCTTCCCCGGTGCATCTGTTGTCGAAACTGTTTCACATGGAGTTCGAACAACAGCTGCGTTCAAGTCCCCCTCTCCCCGGAATCGGGGGAGAGGGACAGGGTGAGGTGGACTGTGCCGATCCTGGACTTTCCATCCGCCGCCGACTTGCGCCGCGAGTTCGTGTGCGATGTCGAATCGGTCGGCGATGCCGTGGCGACGCTCAAGTATCTCAGACGCTGCGTCTTTCGAACGGCCATCACCAACGACCGCATCGAATCGATGAGCAATGGGAAAATTCCGTTTCGTAATTGCCAACCGCAGGCGAGTCGTCTGCAAAATGACGGCAACTTGGCGCAGAAGGCTCTTGATAGCTCACCCGCTTCCCACGCCAATCGCCCGCCGGGGCTCCCGGCATGCACAAAGTGCGGCACTATGGAATTCTGAGCAAAGCCCGAACGTCGCTCCGGGCTCCATGAACAATAGATGAGAACTCGGCTCCGCGAGTTTCTAATTCACTGGGATTATCGAGTGTCTTCCTTTTCAGCTTGCGCGTTAGATGACGACATTACGAACGACCCGATGGTCGCAAGGCTTCCGTGAATGGTCAATGCGATGCCCGCACCGATGAATCCAGCCCAGTTGACTGAAGTAAATCCACCCATCACAAAACCGATCAACATCAATACGATACCCAGAAGTAAAGTTGCAGCAGATACGTTTCGGTAATTCAACATTGATCGTGTCCTCGTAGTCTTCACGATTACTCGTGTCTCCTTGGTGATGGTTTACGCTTGCCGGTCTTTATTGAGTCAGCTTAACAGCGATTTGAGATTTGGTTCGGCGACGACTGGCTTCCTAACTGATAAGCAGCCGTCTCGTGTTTGCCAGCGAACGAATTGCGATCTATGCGACGGCAGGTTGCTGGCGTATCGACCGAGCGTTGAACTTTGCCGCCTTGCGAATACTTGCGGCTCGGTTGTTTGCTTGCGGGATTCATCACGGTGAGGAATCCGCTGCGGAGCAGTCTACCGATGGAGCGAGGGGTTGTCACCCTGGGATTGGCGATTGGATGGTGGTCGGGTTCCGTGGCATGTTGGCATTGATTCGGGTACGACGGTTATTCGAGCAACAAATGGGGCGGCATCTCCGGGGTAGCGACGAGATCGGTTTCTGTGTCGAAACGATCTGAACATCAACGTGTGCTGTCAGAGACGCTGTCATCCATCGGGCTCCCACGTTCGATACGATGCTGGTCTCGCATTGCTGCGAAAGATATCTCGTTGCCTGTATAGCCCGTTCGTCGAATTGCGGGCTGGCTGAAGCCTGTGAATATTGCGCAAACGGAGGCGGGGCTGACTGCGATTCGTTGTAGAGTGAATCACCGTGCGCTATTTGGCGATCAAACCCGAGCAGACGGAGCAACGGCAAAGCTGGGTCGGCAAATCACAACTCGCCATCGCGGACCACCCGGAAGCAACAAAAACGGTTCCTGACACCTTTTGTATTTTCCTTTTGTATTTTCTGACCATTCTCAGTACGCTCATTCGTACAGATCAAGTGTGGATTGATCAGCGTGCCAGTGAAGCCACCTGAACAAAAGAATCCATGATCAACTCGCCCAAAAACGTCGAGGCACCGAACCACTGACTATCCCTCGCAAAGTTGCGTCCCCGCAGAGCATTGCTCCGTTTCGTCAGATAACAACAGCCTACCGCCGGTCGGGCTGTGATTCAATGAAACACCGACCAAAAACAAGCCTTCTGTCCCCTACATCGAACACCGAACCCATGCCTAAAAAAATCCAATACGCCCTCACGAACCAACAACAATCAACGCAAGAAAAATCACGCTCAAAGATCTTTCTTCAACCTCAGTCTTGACAAACCCAAAGACCGTCGCTGACACCTTTTGTGTTCTCCGGAATCAACAAAAACGGTTCCTGACACCTTTTGTGTTCTCTGACACCTTTTGTGTTCTCAGTAGGGACTGATCATGAAACGATTCGGCACCTTTTTCGCTCAAATTCCAACAGGTGGTGCTTTGTGTTTTCTCGTCTGAATGGTCAAGCAATGTCATCCATTTTCTGATGAATTCCGGGAGCAACACTGTGTGCCACTCCGACGACGAATCCGGAAAACGTCACAGCGATTGCAAGTCGAGCGGCACCGTGAAACACCAATCTAATGATGCCAACTGCCCGTTGTGCTCCCAATCAATCTCACTGTCGTCATATACTGGCAGCGGGTCCAGGTAGTTCCAGATGATCAACGTGCCTACAATAATGAGTGGAAACATCACCCACATTGCAGTTCTCTTTAAATGGTCGATCATGCGAGGCGGCTCGCGCCAATCTCCTGTCAACTCGATCGGAGTGAACGCGAATCGATCCGGATCGGGCAATCCTTGCAACGGTTGCAAATCCAATTTTGCACTCCCTTACAGCGAACGAATTGCGATCTACGCGATGGCAGGATGCTGGCGTATCGATCGAGCATTGAACTTTGCCGCTTTGCGAATACTTGCGGCTCGGTTGTTTGCTCGCGGGATTTATCGCGGTAATGCATCCGATGCTGGGCAGTTTACTGATGGGGCAAGGGTTTGTCGCCCTGGGATTGGCGATTGGACGGTGGTCGGGTTTCGTGGCATGTTGGCATTGATTCGGGTACGACGGTTATTCGAGCAACAAATGGGGCGGCATCTCCGGGGTAGCGACGAGATCGGTTTCTGTGTCGAAACGATCTGAACATCAACGTGTGCTGTCAGAGACGGATGCCTTGAGACCTCAGATTCTTCTGGCATCTTGTTTTCGCATCGTGGCGACTCTGCGTGCCCCTCTCCGGTCCCTCGCTGACGCTGCGGGTTTCCTGCTGGGCCGTCTGGCTGAGAATACCGCTCTGGCTTAGGGATGGCCCGGTGCTTTGAAAGATCTGGTTCGGGATAAACGCGAAGACGCAAAGACGGCGGAAGCAATTCTTCGGAAACCCGATGGCTCTTCTGTCGCAGGTGTCCCCGGAGGTCAACAAGCGTTCTGTGCCCCGTGGTTTCGCGTGCTTCTATCCTGTCTGCTGCAGCTTTACGCTCTCTTTCCCTCTCTGTGAGCAAGCGACTCCTGACGTCTCTTGAACTCCTCAAGCCTGCGTTCCGCAGCGCGGCTGTTCGGAGAAAGCCGAAAACACGCCTTCTGACCAGCCACATCAACCATCAGCACGGCGAAGCTTTTTGAGGTTCCCAGCTCCAGGACGCAGCTAGGCCGAGGGACAGAGATCTGCTCGAGCGATCCAAATGGAAGCACGCGAGAATGTGGGCGACAGATGATCAGGCAATCGTCCTGGAAGCGATACTTATAAGGAGGACTCACTCCAGCACTTCCCGATATTGCAATACCGTCGTAACTGCTGTCGTCGGGTTTGTTAACCTGGACGCTGGAGTAAGACCGGGACAGAAGATACCAGTCCTTACTTGCCCATCGGCCTGCGAGCCAATGAATGAGGACGAGAACAGACAAAAATGCTGCGGCAACAAAATGCCCCATACTTTGCTACCCGTTCAAAGATTCCAGATTAACGGATGGGGCAAGACATGCTCATCGACGAGTTCTGTCGACCACCAACCCGTGGAGAAATGAAAACCCTGTGCATGTCATGTAAACCGTGGACTCTTACTGTGACTTCTCATCCCCTGATTTGTCTTCGCCTCCGCTGCGAGCGTTCTTTTGGGCCGCGCGTTTCTTCCTGCCGGAGGCACCGTTTCCATTGCCACGTCCATCCGGGGCACCAGGCAGGTTTGGAGCGTCGGTTTCCGGCAACAGTTTTCTCAGTTGCTGTTTCGTCAAGCTATGCGCGGCAACGTCAGCCAGATTGATGTATTCAAACGGGTCTGCCTGTTCGTCGTAGAGCTCTTCATCACCATTCGCATAGCGAATGTATCTCCAGCGCTCGGTGCGGACTGTGTGATTCTGAAAGCCATGCGTTGTCAAAGCAGGATGGTCCCATTGCGTCCCGGGATCATGCAGCAGCGGTGAGATATCGCGACCCTCAATATGATCGGGGATCTTCAGTCCGGTCAATGAGCACAGCGTTGGATAAATGCACGAAAAGTCCACCGTGCGGCCGCAGACACCGCCGGCTTTCGTGACACCGGGCACTTTCCAGGTGAATACTGTTCGAGTGGGTTCTTCCCATAAAGCGAATTTGCGCCAGTGAGATTTTTCTCCGAGACTCCAGCCGTGATCGCTCCACAGAACCACAATCGTATTTTCACGGTGAGGGGATTCTGCAAGACCATCCAGAAGGCGCCCCACCTGCGAATCGCAAAACGCGATCGTGGCCAGGTAAGCCTGAACAGCTTCTTTCCATCGACCGGATGCGATGATCTGCGCGTGGTCACCGTCAGCACCAGCCATCCTGATGCCGGCCGCAGGTACATCATCGAGATCATCTGTGCGATGCGGCGGCAGCTGGATGGAATCCAGCGGGAACATGTCGAACCATTTCCGGGGAACACTAAACGGCATATGAGGCTTGACGAGTCCAATTGCGAGGAAAAAAGGCTTGTCGCTTTCTTCTTCAAGTTTTCGCAGCCCGTAGCTCACGACACTGTAATCGGGCATCTCCTCATCCGAATTTGCCAGCGGATAGAATTTGATACCGCCGACTCCGTTGTTCACCGCATCAGGATGGATGCGTGTCTTTCCCGTACCAGCAAAGTAATCATTCCAGATTCCACCAGGCTTGTAACTGCCGTGATAAATCTTCCCTGCACCGTAGACACGGTATCCGGCATTGGCAAAGTGCGTATTCAACAGCTTGTCTTCACTGATCCCGGGGCGCCAGTTCTGGCTGTTCAAATAACAACCTGTTGAACTGGGGCGCAGTCCGGACATCAGTGAAGCACGAGAAGGATTACACGCGGGTGCGGTACAGTAGGCATGAGCGAATGTGACGCCTTCCCGGGCAAGGCGATCGATATTGGGCGTTCGGGTTTGAGGATGCCTGCCCAGATGCCCCACCCAGTGATTCAGGTCGTCGATAGCAATAAACAAGACGTTTGGCGGCGACGGTGCAGCATTCGCGGGTCCCTGTGCGGTCATCAGCAGGATCGAGAGACATGCCAACCAGCGAGAAAGCATCTGAGGACTCCTGGAGCGAAACAACGAAGTAACAAGCCACAGCAAATTTGGCATGAGTATACGAAGCCTTCGCCGGATGAACAGGTGGCCGCAGAAGGTCGACGATCGCACGAAGCGTGCAGCAAATCGGCGGCACCAAAGTCAAGCGCACGCCCCGGTAAACTTAAATTCTAAACATTTATAAAATATCCGGCGGGTTTCACTTCTGTTCAGAATCACTTTTGTGAAGAATCTGGATTCCTTTCCTGAAGTGCTCCCATTTGATGTTATCGAGGGGGGCCCGTAGTTCTTCCTATCCGGCTATATTCTGAAGGAGTGTTTATTATGAAAGTCGCATCTTTGCGCCGGCAGGGTTTTACCCTGATCGAGCTTTTGGTCGTAATTGCGATCATAGCAATCCTGATCGCCCTGCTTCTTCCGGCCGTCCAGCAGGCCCGCGAGGCGGCTCGCCGCACACAGTGCAAGAACAATCTGAAGCAAATTGGCCTGGCAATTCACAACTACCACGACACGCACAACGTGTTCCCGCCGGGCACAGTTCCCCGCCGGGGAACGGCCAATAATGGTCGTGTGATTGCCAATTACGAATCGTACGGCTGGGCTGCTTTAATTCTGCCGCAAATGGAGCAAAGCAACATTACGAATCAGTTGAAGATTTCAACCGTGACGCTCAATGAAGCGCTCATCGCGGCCAATGCGGCCGGGAATCTTGACTTGATGTTCCCTGCTTTGAACGTCTACCAGTGCCCCAGCGATACGACCGGACCGAATTTGAAGACCGGCATGCGTCGCACGCACTTCAACGGACTTTCAGGTATTGGAAACGGATGGCGTCCGCCGACTCTGAATTACCCCGGGTCGACAGGCGATCCCTCCGGTGACCTTCGTGCTCCACGTCAGCTGAATCATCGTGCACCACTTGGAGTCTTCTACAACGGAAGCCGAGTCAAGATGCGAGACATCACTGATGGGACATCCAATACATTTATGGTCGGAGAACGTGAAGAACGATGTGGAGCCGGATCCTGGCTCGGTGGACGTAACCCGGATGGAAACGGCACCCACGGCAACGACTACCATCTGGCGCGTGTTCGTCAGCCCCTGAATGACCCCGTGAATACAGGGGATGACCGCTGTACGGACGGTTTCAGCAGTAAGCATGTCGGCGGAGCCCAGTTCCTGTTCTGCGACGGTTCTGTTCACTTCATCAGCGAAAACATTGACTTCAATCTCGCAGGTGCTCCCGAACGAAATGACCAGGGAATCGACTGGCCAGCAGATGTTACGAACGCCGGCGCCGTGGGCATCTACCAGAAGCTGGGGATGAAATCAGACGGTCAGGTCATTGGTGAATTCTGAAACTGAATTCGTCATCAACAAATGAGCACCCGGCTTCTTTCAGTCGGGTGCTTCCGTCTTCCATTTCGCGAAAAGCGAATCCGTTTGAAAACCAGCGAAAGTTGAATCGGAGCGAAACCTCAATGTACCGAATTGCCTGCGTGCTTCTGGCTGTTGGATTCACTGTCGGATGCGGCCGAAGCGATCTCCCTGAGCTGGGCACTGTGACAGGAGTGGTCACAGCGTCCGGAGCCCCGGTCGCCAACGCAATTGTCAACTTCACTCCCACAGGACCAGGTCGTCCCTCCACCGGCGAAACCGACGCTCAGGGAAAGTTCAAGATGATCTACCTTCAGGGTATTGATGGAGCCATCGTTGGTGAACACACGGTGACCGTCGAACGGGTTACAACCGAAGCAATGGATGATCTTCCGGATGACCCATCCGAAATGACTGCGGAGCAGAAAGCAGCAGCAGAGGCAATCAAACCATTACCACCGGCTGCTTCCGATGGTTCAGTGAAGGTGGAAGTGAAAGCGGGCACGAATGAGCTGAACATCACCCTCTAATTTCACTGCGTCAGATGCTTTCTCAACCGCGCACTATCTCCTGACACACTTTTGAACCTGCGGTTGATTCAGGCCCCCTGCCCTTCACAAGAACAGCAACACGCTCAGCTGACTGTCACATTTGACAGTCAGCTTTTTTGTTGGGCTTCGACATGGTTTGCAGCGGGGAATTTCTTCAGAATCCCAACGCAGTCAAGCGACTCAACAGCAGTATCAATTCCCAGGCGAGCTACCTCGATGCCCGATGTAAATCAACTCAATGACCAATTTTCGATCCCCGGTCTTCGGTTTGAAACCAATCCCCAGGGCATGGTCAGGGCGACCATCCAGACACCTGCTGCTGAGGCGGAGTTATATCTTCAAGGGGCGCATGTCACCCGGTGGAAACCGGCAGGGCATCGTGAAGTACTCTGGCTGAGCAGATCTTCATGGTTTGAATCGGGGAAACCAATTCGGGGCGGTATTCCGATTTGCTTTCCCTGGTTCGGCCCGCACCCTGTTGATCCCCAGCAGCCAGCTCATGGCACCGCTCGAATCTCAAACTGGAATATCGCGCAGGCTGAGGAAACCGCTGAACACGGCGTCAAGCTATGGCTCACCGCCCAAATAGAAACGTTTCAAATGACCTACACTGTCGACTTCGGAAACGAGCTGAAACTCGGCCTGCAGATTCGCAACTCGCAGGCCAGTACGTACGAGCTCCCGATCGAAGAGGCGCTTCATACGTACTTCTCCGTCAGCGACATTCGGCAAGTCAGCATCGAAGGGCTTCAGCAGGCTGCGTACATTGATAAGATGGACAACGGCTTATTAAAGGCGCCGGCCCATACGGCCATACGATTTGATCGGGAAACGGACCGTATCTACGTCAACACAGAGGCCGCCTGCACTCTGCACGATCCGAACCTTCAGCGCGAGATTGTTGTGGGTAAGCGGGGATCGTTATCCACCGTCGTCTGGAACCCCTGGATCGCAAAGGCCGCGCGAATGCCGGACTTTCGTGATGATGAATGGCAGGGAATGGTGTGCATAGAATCGGCCAATGTCGCGACAAACGCATTGACGCTGGCACCGGGCGAATCCCATAGCCTGCAGGTGGATATTTCAGTGAATGCAATGACAAATGCATCCGTCTGAACATACCCGCAAAAAAACGCCCGGCATGTATCCCCACGCCGGGCGTCGTCAGCAACTGAAATTCAAAGACTGCACATGCTTTGACTGCACATGCTGCGTGCTACGACAGACCAGTGAGTGCTCCGTCCTTGCAGAAGTCCGGATTTCCAAAACTTTCCACAGGGAACCCCATTCCTTCTGAGATACTCATCAAAAGGCGGTTGTGCGGCACTTTTCCGAACTTCATCGACCTTCCCATCTTGTATCCGAGCCCTTCGCCGACCATCACAAACGGAATATTGTCCCGCGTGTGTGAGTTTCCTTTTCCAAGCTCATTCGTCCAGATAATTGTCGTGTTGTCGAGCAACGATCCCTGCCCACCTGGCTCGGGAGTTTCGGCCAGTCGTTTTGCAAGATAGGCCACCTGTTCACAGTACCAGGTATTGATCTTGATCAGCTTTTCGTACGCTTCTTCGTTGCTGTCAGGCTCATGCGAAAGACCATGATGACCTTCATCGATTCCCAGCCACTTCATGCGTGGCTGACCAACACTGTTGGTGATCTGGAATGTCGCAACCCGGGCAAAGTCAGATGCAAAGCTGTTGACAAGAAGATCCATTTGCATGCGGCTGATTTGCGGAATGTTGTCATTCTCTTCATCAACGTTGGGTGGAAGTTCCGGCACCGCATGTCCGGGAGAATCCTGCCCTTTCCTGGACAACTCTGACTGCAATTCCTTTTCAACCTCCCGAACCATCGTCAAATGATCTTCCAGCAAGCGTCGGTCTTCCGATCCGATCATCTGCTGAACTTTGCGAAAATCGTCCGAAAGATCATCGAGCACACTGGCGAGCAATTCCCGATTTCGTGTTTGACCATAAAGCTTGTCGAACATCTGGTACGGATTGTCGATCGGCGCGACAGGCTGATTCGGACCAGCGTAGGACCAGCGTGTCCAGGTATCCGCTCGATCCGGTACCATCACGCCAAATTCCAGTGATCCGAAGCGGGTCTGCGTTGCAGCATTGGCCTGCAATTGATTTTTGATGTGTTGGTCGACGGAGATGCCCATCGACCAGCCAGCCGGAGTGTCAGACCCGCCCTGCACGTCGCCCGGGAACAGCTCAATCCCCGTCAGCAGGCAGCCGATTCCACGCATGTGGCCGTCACCATCCCCCTTGATTCTGTTGCAGATTCCATGCAGGGTCAGCATTCTGTTCCGGAAGTCGGCCAGCGGTTCAAGAATGCGTTTGAGCGTGAAGTCCGGGCCTTCTTCGTCCGGCCAGAAATGGTCCGGAATCACACCGTTGGGACTGAAAATAAACACAACGCGTTTCTTGCGCGACGCTTGCTGTTCTGCAGCCCAACCCAACCCGGGAATACCCATCAGGAAATTGGCAGCGGCCGCGCTAATGCCGGTCTTGATCAGGAAATCACGTCGAGACAAATAGGGATTCATGGTCGGCGAGCTTTCGGGAGGAAATGGAGGAAGGATTCAACGAGTCAGCAGGCGATCACCTGGAGGATTCTGGAGGGCCGCAAAATTGGTTTCTGACGTATTCAGGGAACTGGAACCGGCAGGATCGGAATTGGCGAAGGTCGTGTGGGTACTGAGTCCTTCTGGACCTGCCCTTCTCGAATACTGGCCTTCTCGATCAGTGCCCTTCTCGAATACTGCCATGCTCAATTTCTGCAGTCCCTTTCACGTTCAATTCGATGATTTCGGGATCGGTTCTGTGGCTGCTGTGACGGCAATCTCCACAAGCAGTTCTCGAATATTATAACCGCTTTGTCGAAACTTTTCAGTGAGTTTTTCCAGAGTCTCCGGACCATACGCTGCAGGAGGTTGTTTAACAAAGTGCTGAAATGCCCGGTTGACGAACGCCCTGTGGGTATCATCTGCGCTGGCGAGGTACTGCCCCAGGTCGTGTGGGCCGGAGAAACTTTGCGGAACATCCTGTCGATCCGTGTAGAAACCGCTCGAATCCACAGGCTTGCTACGTTCTTTTTCCCGATATCGACCGACCGCGTCGAAGTTTTCCAGAGTAAATCCGAGCCCGTTGATCTTTGAATGACACATTTGGCACGTGTCGGGGCTGGTCTGAAGGGCAACCCGCTCCCGAGTTGTTAAATCCGGGTGTAAATCCGGACTCAATGGCGAAAACGCGTCAGCCGGAGGCCGCAGAGTTCGGCCCAGCATATACCGAATCAGAAAGACGCCACGATGAATGGGAGAAGAGGTGTCGTGGTAGGCCAGCCCGCTCATCAGAAATGGATGATTGATTAATCCAATCCGTGCAATCGGATCGCTGGAAGTCTTCCTCAACCGCGGACCCTCGACATCTGCAGGTTTCCATCCATCGCCGTAGAATTCCGCCATTCGGTCTGTCGTATAACTCCAGTCAGCCAGAAACATCTGGCGGAGATCGCCGGAACCATTCCAAACGATGTCATCCAGAAATGCATTCAGAGACGCGCGAAGATCTGCAACCATCTGTTCGTCGTATCCCGGAAACAGCTCATGATCCTTACTTATGTCATGCATCTGAGAAAGATTCAGCCATGCATACAACATTTCCCGTGTCTTACCACGCGTGCGGTAATCCTGCACCATACGACTGGCAGCCGACCGAATGGCGTCAGCAGTGCCCAGCTTGTCCTCCGCAGCCAGCTTCAATAACCACGGATCCGCAGGTACCGAATCGAATAGTGTCAGCGAAAGACGAGTTGCTGCACGGCGAGATACAGCTTGTGTATGATCTGCCGTAGGGTAAAGAAAACGGGGCGACTTCAGAGCAAGCAGGCAAACACGTTTGATGGCTTCGGCATCGTCCTCTGTCGCATCAACCTGTTGATCAACGTAGAGCGTTCGCAGTTGTTCATCCAGTGGACTTCGAAACGCTGTCTCAACCAGCTCGCTGAGGAATCCTTTCAACCGGGCTCGGTTTTCATCCGGGACATCCTTCTTTCTTCGCGCGTACCCTGGCCACAATTCATCAACTGCAATCTGTGAAAACTCGATTGCGGCGGCCGTCGTTGAATCATCCCATTCACGACTAACGGCAATCCCACGTTCGTAACCGTAGCTGCGGTCGTCCGGTGGCAGAGTTGTCTGAATTGAAAATGTCGCATTGGAAGCGGACGGAATCAGATTCCGAGACGGTACAATTTCCTCAACACCGTGAGGAGGAATCCAGCTCAGTGATATCCGTGCAGGCGGCAATTCTGTCTTGCGCTCGCGCTGGATAAAATCGATTTTGAACGGATATACGCGACCCGCAGTCAGGATCAACGATTCACGAAACTCTGTCTTATCGCCTGATTGAACATGATTATCGATGAATCTCCGGCCCAGCTTGCCAAAGTCCATGACGAATGAACAGGTACTGCGAACAACGATTTCATACCGTCCAGTGACATCCGCTCGCAGGCCACCTTCCCAGTAAATGTAGAACGACTTGGCTTCAATTCCTTCCCCAGGGCTCTCGTGACCAAAGTCAAAATCAATCGTCGGATCTGTGCGTTCGATTTTCTTGTTTTCGTTCTTCCAGCGAGGACCGTTGAAGTAGATGGCTTTCACACCAGACTTGTCTGCAACCGCTGGTACGCCACCAAAGTGTGCATACAAATCAGCCAGACTTTGCCGGAGCTGATTCGCCGTTAATCGGGCGAAAGCAATACGGGGTGGCCGGTTTCGGATCTGTGCTGCCTCACTGTAGAACGAATAGTGGATGTACTCCGAAACAGCACGCGCATCTTCCCCCACGCATTGATCAGCCTCGCCATCCGGCATGGTGTCATGAACGAGTTTTGTTAACTCCCCGATGGTCATGTCACCCGCAAGCTTGTCATGAAACTTGCCGTATTCATCTTTGACACCTTCGCCGGCGGCCCCGTGACAAACAGCGCACTTGTCCTTGTAGATCAAAGCACCACGTTCAAGAAGATCAGACTGTTCTGACCGAGCGACGAGTGCTCCCGATTTTTCATCCGCACAAACTTCAGAAGGCAGCCCTGTCACCAACACGGCGTTCAATAGAATCACCAGCCGGGAAAGAACCACGGATTGATTCTGGGTTTTCATGATTCGATTCCATTGCAGCAGGAAAGTGGCTTGCCACTGAGTTTCATTCGTTCCATCAGACCTGCGCCAACAAATCCAACAGAACATGAGGTAACAGGCCAACCCCTGAATCCGGGGAGGGAAGGAATTGAGAGTTTGGTGGGGGAATTTCAGGTGGGATCTTCAGCCGATTTCGCGAAATCGCAGGATTTCAGGATGGGCTATAGTTTTTATACCACCGCGATAAAGCACCTTCAAATGCCGCCTTGCGGGAATTCACAAGCGGGAAAGTCAGCGTACGCCTTTCCTGAACAGCGGCAGAGGCGTCTTCCGGGGCAGTTGCAATTCTGGTTCGCGGCAAGACAAGTTCTCAGGATTTGGTTCGTCTGCAGTGGCTGTTCGGTTTCTCCATTACAGGTTGTGGCCCGTTCGGGGTTCTTCAGAAAAACAAACGGCCTTCACTCAACAGCCTGTCGAAAAACGGGACTGGCGCGAGCAGGAGACCTGAAAACACGATCGTTTACAGTCGTCCTGCGTCCCTGACCCGGTTTTTCAACGGACCGTTAACATTGCCATGGAATAAGGCTGTCGATTGTTTACCGAAATTGAGTTTTCGGGGGGATCTGATCCTTTTGCCTGATAAGTTGGTATCCTTTGGACCATGCCATTTTGACGGCCTGTTCTGGGCGGAAGTACTTCAACACACTGCGGGACTAGAATGAACGATCAGCCAGCAAAGCCCGTTTGGGTCGGATTTGACCTGGGCGGAACCAAGATGATGGCAGTCGTGTTTGACGACCAGCTGAAGATACTGGGCCGCAAACGCCGGAAGACTCGCAGCGCCAATGATCGCCAGGTCACGCTGGAACGGCTGTTCGAAACGATCGACATGGCCATTGAGGATGCGGAAGTAACACCGGATCGCGTCGCAGGTATCGGAGCTGGCTGCCCGGGGCCTCTGGATCTGCAGAAAGGCCTCATCCTGGAAGCGCCGAATCTGGGCTGGAAGAATGTTGCATTGAAGGACCAGCTGGAAAAACGATTCAAGTGCCCGGCCACCATCTGCAATGACGTTGATGGCGGAGTGTTCGGCGAATACAGCGCTGGCGTGGCAAAAGGGCAACGGTCCGTCCTGGGTGTCTTTCCGGGAACAGGTATCGGGGGCGGTTTCGTCTACGAGGGTCAGATTTTCCGAGGCACCCGCGCGAGTTGTATGGAAGTCGGCTACCTGCAGCTTGCCACCGAAGGAGGATCTGCCGGTGTGGGCCCGGTTGGGACGCTGGAAGGCCTGGCAAGCCGTCTTGCAATCTCTGCGGAAGCAGCCAAAGCCGCCTATCGTGGGCAGGCACCTCGACTCTTTGAACTGGCTGGCACTGATCTTTCCAAAATTCGCAGCTCTGTTCTCGCGCGGGCGATTGAAAAAGGAGATACAGCGATCGAAGCGATTGTCCGTCGCGCGGCCGAGCAAACAGGATGGGGAATCGGATGCCTGATCAACATTCTGGCGCCCGACATGGTCGTGCTTGGCGGAGGCCTGGTCGAAGCCCTTCCGAAGCTTTATCTGGAGAGTGTCCGTGAAGGCATCAAACGCAATGTCCTTCCTTCGCTGGCCGACGTTCACAAATTACGCGTTGCAGAACTGGGCGATCTGGCAACCGCCATTGGTGCGGCGGCGCTGATCAAACAACAGTTGAATTCACGGTCATGAAACACGTATCCGTTTTCGTCTGAAGGCCACCCCCCGTCTCAAGGAACACCAGGCCATGTCGAGCACGAGTGCCGGCACTGAGCAAAATCGAAGTGAATCAGCCAGCGAAGCCGCTCGGCCCGTCAATGCCTATCCGCTGGCCGTCATCGAACTCGGCACTTCCGCCATAAGACTCGCGCTGGGCGAAACAGACGGTGTCAACGGAGTCCGTCCGCTTGAACAACTTGTGCGCGGCGTCACGCTGGGGAAAGACACGTTTACAGATCGGGAAATCCATCGCAAGACGACTCAGGAATGCATTCGAGTTCTGAAGGCATATCGACGGAAACTGAACGAGTATCAGTGTACGGACCCGAATAATATTCGTGTCGTAGCAACCAGTGCCGTGCGAGAAGCGTCAAACCGTCTTGAGTTTCTCGATCGCATTTACACCTCGACGGGATTCGCAGTCGAACTGATCGATGATGCAGAAATTGCCCGTGTGACCTACCTGGGAATCCGTCCGCTGTTGCAGAACACGCCGGAGCTCAGCGATGCCATCAGCGTTGTCGCGGAAGTTGGCGGCGGCAACACGGAAGTGCTGATTCTTCAGGGAAGAGACATCCTGCATTCGCAGCCCTACCGACTGGGATCCGTTCGACTTCAGCAGATGCTGGTTCAGTATCAGACCACTCGCAATCGTGCAGGTGCCGTCATGACTGGTCACATCGATCGAACGCTGGAACCGCTGCTCGATGCCGTTCCCAAGGGACGCGACGTCCACTTTGTTGCGCTGGGCGGAGACATGCGACTGGCTGCCAAGATCCTTGGACTGGACGTGCCTCCATCCACACTGGTTTCTGTTCCACTGGCTGATCTTGAAAAACTGGTGCGCCAGCTTCTGAATCTGACGGTGGATCGTATCATGAGAAAGTATCACATCGAACTTTCTCAGGCCGAAACCGTTGTCCCGGCTCTGCTGGCGAATGTCCGGATCGCCCATCAGCTGGGTTGTTCACAGCTGCTTGTGACCAGCATCAACCTGCGGGATGCTCTTCTTCAGGGCATGTTGCGGACTCCTGTCTGGTCACCGGATTTCTGCGATCAGATTGTCAACTCCGCTCTGGAACTGGCACGCAAGTATCAGGTCGATCTGATTCACGCACAGCATGTCGCGGAACTGGCCACGCAACTATTCCGTGGCCTTCAGAACGAACACCGTATGGATAAGCGGTGCGAGACTTTGTTATACGTTTCTGCTTTGCTGCATGAAATCGGACTGTTTGTGGGATTGTCTTCGTACCACAAACATTCGTTTTATCTGATCATGAACAGCGAGTTATTCGGGCTCAATCTTCACGACCACACGCTGGTTGCCCTGATTGCCAGATATCATCGACGTGCTGCCCCAAAACCAACGCATGAAGCTTTCGCCAGACTGGATCGGGATAGTCGCGTGATCGTATCCCGACTCGCCGGAATCCTTCGCATTTGTGTTGCACTTGACCATTCATCGACTCAGCGAGTTCGCGACCTTCAGTGCACGGTCGAGGGAGGACGCCTTGTGATCACTGTCACAAACACCGCTGCTGATCTTTCGCTCGAACGCATGGAGCTCCGAGGTCAGTCCACCCTGTTCGAAGATACGTTCGGCCTGAGCGTGCTGCTTCGGGAAACACAAAGGTGACAGCAGGATCCTCAGGCTTTTCGATCGCTCAACAAACCAGTAACTCGATCACCTCATTTCGAATCCTTCATTCAGCGACCGGATTGTGAAAATGTCACACGAAGAATCTGACTTCTTCAACCGCGAACTCAGCTGGCTTGAATTTAACCAGCGCGTCCTGGACGAAGCTTGTGACCCATCCGTGCCCCTGCTGGAACAACTTCGCTTTCTGGCCATCACCGCATCCAACCTGGATGAATTTTTCATGGTGCGCGTGGGCAGTTTGCTGACGTCGATTCGACGAGGTGACACGGGCGCTGATCCAGCCGGGATGACGCCGCTGGAACAACTGACGGCCATCAGCAAGCGTACTCAGCAAATGGTGGCCGACCAGAATCGTATCTACCTGGGTCAACTGGAACCTCAGCTTGCTGAAATTGGCATCCGTCGGCGGCGGGCCGACGAGCTGAATGAAAAACAATCAGAATTTCTTGACAGCGTTTTTCAGGAACAACTGCAGGCTGTCCTCACGCCCATCGCTGTCCATGACCCTGCCAGGTTTCCACTTCTGTTTGGCCGAACGCTGAATGTGGCCGTTCAACTCAAGTGCGCCTCATCCCCCAGCGGACACCGGTTCGCTGTCGTGCCTTTCGGACGATTCGACCTGCGATACATCACGCTGCCTTCAAACGGCGGGCATGAATTCATTCTGACCGAAGATGTCATCGCCATGATGGCCGAACGATTCTTTCCTGGTGAGGAAGTCATTTCGACGGTGCCGTTTCGCGTCACACGAAATGCCGACCTGAGCGTGAGTGAAGAAGATGGCGCGGACCTGCTGGCCGAAATGGAAGACGTGCTGGATTATCGCAAGGATAGTTTTTGTACGCGTCTCGAACTTTCCGATCAGGTGACGCGTGCCATGATGGATTTTCTGAAGACACTCCTCAGACTCGGGGAACGCGACATCTATGTCGTCCCCGGGATTGTTGGCATGAGCGACCTGATGCAAATTGCCGACATCAGCGGCTTCGATCAGTATCTGTACCCACCGTGGTCTTCCTGCGAAAACCCGTTGTTCGAACCAGGTGAATCGATCTTCGAGGCCATTCGGCTTCAGGACATCCTGCTTCATCACCCATATGAATCGTTCGATCCGCTGCTTCGGCTGCTGAACGAAGCTGCCGAAGACCGGGATGTCGTGGCTATCAAACAAACGCTGTATCGAACAAGCCGAAACAGTCCGGTTGTCAAGGCTCTGATGAAGGCCGCAGAAAACGGAAAGAACGTGACTGTCATCGTGGAACTGAAGGCCAGATTCGATGAAGCACGCAACATCGAATGGGCGCGACAGATGGAATACAGCGGCGTTCAGGTGATTTATGGCGTCCGCGGATTAAAGACCCATGCGAAGGCCTGCATCGTTGTTCGTCGCGAACCCCAGGGTTTCCAGCGATATGTTCATTTTGGAACCGGGAACTACAACGAACTCACGGCGAAGTTCTACACGGACATTAGCTACATGACGTGCAACCGCGAATTGGGCAATGATGCGATCTCCTGGTTCAACGCGATCACGGGTTCTTCACAGATTCAGCAGTTTGCTCAAATCGAATCTGCCCCGATCGGTATGCGGGAAAAACTGCTGGAAATGATCTCGGTCGAAGCAGACCGTGCAAAGAATGGCGACCAGGGACGCATCATCCTCAAACTCAATTCCCTGGCCGATCCCGATATGATTCAGGCTCTTTACAAGGCCTCGCAGGCAGGCGTCCTGATTCATCTGAATATCCGCGGCATTTGCTGCCTGAAGCCGGGCGTACCGGGACTCAGCGAAAACATCACCGTTACCAGTATCATCGATCGATTTCTGGAACACGCTCGCATCCTCTATTTTTACCATGGTGGTGACGAACGCGTCTTCATCTCCAGCGCGGACTGGATGACAAGAAATCTGGATCGCCGAGTCGAACTGCTGATCCCGCTTCTGGATGATTCCTGCAAGCGTCGCGCGATCAGTATTCTGAAAGCATGCCTGCGGGATAATCTGCGCGCTCGCAGAATTACTGCCACTGGGCAGAGTGAGCCGCGAGACACAATGCCGACTCGCCCCTATCGATGCCAGCTGGAATTTCAGCGCCGCGCACGCGAAGCGGCCGAAGCGGCATCAGAAAGAAACCGCACGACATTCGTGCCCGTGGAACCCGGTTAACACACAAACCTGGTTACACATAAGCCCGGGTAACGCCAGGATCCAGCATGTTCAGCGTGGCAGGCATGGTGAAAATCCCTGGCACTGCGCCGGGAGTTATCTGCAAATTGTTCGAAACACGTTGACATCCCGTGCAGAGTTATGTTCCGCAGAATGTGCGATAGCACGTCCCGGGGGGCGAGGGATCACGATACACATCGAACTGCGGGTCACGATCAAAAGGACTTGCCAGGGCATCCAGCAGACGATGCATCGTGCTTAGATCGTCGCGTTCCGTCGCTGCTGTCAGCGCTTCTTCGACGCGGTGGTTGCGAGCTATTCTTGCAGGGTTCACCGCCAGCATTCCCTGACGAACCGATTCCCGGGTATTGCCATCGACCTTCAGACGGTCGTTCCATCGAGCACACCAGTTGACAAATGTCGCCTCGGCATACAAACCGCCAAAGGACTCCGATGCACGGCCCGTCGAAAGATCATCGAATGTATTTGTTAAATCTGCCTTCACAGACTTCATCCATTCCAGCAACTGGTTCACAAGTTCGCGATCTTCATCCAGTTCTGCCTGAAGTCCAAGCTTTCGCCGCATCCCCTGCAGCCAATAGCTATCGAAACGCTCAGCATATTCATCCAGCGCGGCCGTCGCCTTTTCGACCGAAATCGCTTCGTCGGCATCCAGTAACGGGAGCAGGGTTTCGGCAAATCGGGCCAGATTCCATTGCCCGATCGCAGGCTGGTTTCCGTAGGCATAACGCCCCCGATGGTCAATCGAACTAAACACCGTTGCCGGGTCATAGTGGTCCATGAATGCGCAGGGACCGTAATCAATGGTCTCTCCGCTGATGGCCATGTTGTCGGTATTCATCACACCATGAATGAAACCTGCCATTTGCCATTGCGCAATCAGAGCGGCCTGACGATCGGCAACAGCACGAAGGAACTGAAGACACCTTTCGGCATCGGTGCAATCGCTGTTCGAGATTTCAGGGTAATGGCGATGTATCGTATAATCGGCCAACGCACGCAGACTGGATTCGTCCTGTCGGCTGGCGGCGAACTGAAACGTACCAACGCGAATATGACTGGCCGCGACACGCGTCAGAATGGCCCCGCGCAGGGGCGTTTCCCGATAGACGGTTTCGCCAGTCGTCACAACGGCCAGACTTTGAGTTGTCGGAATCTTCAAACCGTGCATCGCTTCGCTGATGATGTATTCTCTGAGCATTGGCCCCAGAGCTGCGCGTCCGTCGCCGCGACGGGAGTACGGAGTTTGCCCGGATCCCTTCAGTTGAATGTCGATCCGTTCGCCGAGCGGCGTTCGATGTTCTCCCAGCAGAATTGCCCGACCATCTCCCAGAATCGTGAACCCACCAAACTGATGGCCTGCGTAGGCCTGCGCAATCGGTTTGGCCCCCACCGGAATTTGCTGTCCGGCAAACAGGGCTGCCAGATGCCCGGCAGGCTGATCATTCAGCCGCAGCCCAAGCTCCAATGCCAGCCGATGGTTGGCTACGACAAGCTTTGCATCTGCGACTTTGACCGGCTCGGCCACCGCAAAGAATTCTGATGGCAGCTGTGTATAGGTGTTTTCAAAACACCAGCCGAAAGAATCCGGGTTCGAAGACACGGGCAATTCACGCGACACTGATTTCTCCGACTTCTGGTAGACAATGGACTCCACACTGTAGGCGCATCAGGGCCCATTGGCGAGCCCCGCAAAACTGAGGGTGGATTAGTGCCTGTCCATTCGCGGAACGATGTTTCAGCGCGGCGACATGGATGATATGACTGCGTGTTGATGGGAACACTCCGAAATGCCCGGAACTTCGAAGGCGGTGCTGAAACACCGCGGCCAGAATCCGCCGCGAAGCAAAGCAAAACCAATACAAACTGCCGCGGTCATGTACCAGACACTATCTCTGTCCCAACTGTCCGTTGAAAAATCGGGACTGGCAGGCAGGAGGACTGGAAACCATCGTGTTTTAACGGTTCCTGCTCGAACCAGGCCCGTTCTTCAACAGGCTTCTGACATCTCCAAGCGGTTTCCGGCGACTGTTTGAATCGTAACAGCCCAATGAAGATTTGGTTTTCTCCCGGGAAAACTCAACGGTTCGCGACATCGTTCGCTGCTGGCTACAATCTGAGCCCATCTGCATCGAAAGGTTTCAATGATGAGCGATCCTGATCAGGAAAAATCACAAAAGAGTGCCAGTCTGCTGACCCGCTGGAATCAGATGCCACTTTACTGGCGCATCCTGATCGCACTCGTTGCTGGTCTGTTCACAGGTCTGCTGCTGGGCAGTCGGGCCGTTGTTTTCGAATTGCCAAGCAAGGTTATTCTTCAGCTTCTTGGCGCGCTGGCTCCGCCATTGATTCTGATTGCGGTCACACACGTTCTGATGACCACCGAAATTACCAGAAAGACAGCTGGCCGACTGGCGGGCCTTTTAATCCTGAATACCACAATGGCCATTGTGATTGGATTGGGTGTTGCCAATATCATGAAGCCTGGAACGTGGGCAACGTTCGATGCACCGACGTCAACAACAGAGTCTGAGCATGGTGATGGTCCGGTTTCACCTGTTGATCTTCTTGTTGCCAATGTCCCCAGAAGTATTCTGGGACCACTGGGTGATAAACAGAACATCATAGGCGTCATATTCATTGCAGTTGCATTCGGTGTCGCCCTGCGTGATATGAGAGAAAAGCCGATTGCCAACGTGCAGGATCTGGTTGAAATCGCGTACGACGTCCTGCTAAAGGTCCTGCACTGGATCATTGCCCTGGTGCCGCTTGGCGTTTTTGCCATCGTTGCAAAAGTTGTCGGAACGGAAGGCTTTGGTCCCTTCAAAGCGATGGGCGCATTCATTCTTGCAGTGATCGTTGCACTTCTGCTGCAAACACTCTGGTACCTGATTCGCATCCGGCTGTTTTCGTGGGTGCCACCGATCCACATGCTGAGAAGTATGAGAGATGCTCTGGTCATGGCATTCTCCACTGACAGCTCAACAGCAACGATGCCCGTGACTTACGCCTGTCTGAAGGAAAAAGTGGGCGTCCGCGAAGAATCGGCCAGCATGGGCGCGCTCGTGGGAGCGAACTTCAACAACGACGGAACCGCGCTTTATGAAGCCATGGCAGCATTGTTCGTCGCTCAGCTCATCGGCCAGGAACTTACGATGACGCAGCAGCTGATTATTGTGCTGACGTCGATCATCGCGTCTGTCGGCGCGGCCGGAATTCCGGAAGCCGGCCTGGTGACCATGACACTCGTCTTCAGCGCGGTCGGTTTGCCAACTGAATATATCGCTCTGTTACTCACCGTCGACTGGTTCCTTGATCGATGCCGTACAACCATCAATGTGCTGGGCGACGTCAACGTCAGTTGTCTCCTGGACGGCAAAGTCAAGCCGGCTGAAACGACGGCGGACGCGACCTGAAATCATGATGTGGTCCGGGATGACATCATCACTCCTGACCTGGGATTCAAAACATAAGAACACGGCCCGAACCCCAAATTCAAAGTCGGCCCGATGACAAAGCTTCCCGTGAAAGAGCTTCCCGTGACTCACAAGTACCGCGTGACACTGTTGAATGGTATCCGTACCTTGTCCTTTGGCGTGGCGATTTTTTTCTGCCTGGCTTCTGTGACATCTGCGGCCGACCACATGAATGTTCTGTTCATCGCCGCGGACGATCTGCGAAATGATTTGGCGTGTTATGGCCACTCAATGGTCAGGACACCAAATCTGGATCGTCTGGCACAACGCGGTGTTGTGTTTGATCGTGCGTATTGCCAGCAGGCCGTCTGCAATCCATCGCGTGCCTCTCTGATGACGGGACGGCATCCTGACAGCCTGCAAATCTGGGATCTGCCGACACACTTTCGCGACAGGAATCCAAATGCTGTCACCCTCCCGGAACACTTCAAACAACAGGGCTATTTCACCCAGAACATCGGAAAGATCTTTCACAACTGGATCCATGAAGTCCAGGGGGACCCTCAATCGTGGAGCGTTCCGGCTGTGATGCATTTTGCCAATCATGGCCGGGACCAAGCCGTTGTTGAAGGTGAAATACCTCCCAGTTCTGCGATCGATCCCAAATGTGATTGCCGAGATGTTCCTGATGATGCGTATTTTGACGGACGCGTTGCGAAGCTCGCAGTCGAAGCAATCAGCCAACTCAAGCACAGCCAGCAGCCGTTCTTTCTTGCCGTGGGTTTCTGGAAACCACACTCACCCTTTAACGCGCCAAAAAAATACTGGGATTTGTACGAACGCGATCAGATCCCCCTGCCCCGGCATGCTGAATGGCCAACCGATGCGCCCCGAATTGCCTGGCATGACAGTCGTGAAATCCTTGGCGTAAAAACTCGCAAGATCACGGAGGAGAATATTCGTGAAATGCGACATGGATACCTGGCAAACATCAGCTACATGGACGCACAAATCGGAAAAGTACTTGATGCACTCGACCATAACGACCTCACCCGGCACACTGTCGTCGTCTTCTGGTCAGACCACGGTTATCATCTGGGAGAGCAGACTTTGTGGGCAAAGACGTCCAACTTCGAACTGGATGCTCGTGTTCCTCTGATCATAGCGACGCCCGGCATGACGACTGCCGGCAAAAGAACAGATTCACTGGCAGAACTGACCGATCTTTATCCGACGCTCATCGAACTCTGTGGCCTTCCCTCCCGTGAAGGTCTGGATGGCCGAAGTCTGGTCCCGGTACTTTCAAACGTCCACAGCAGCGTGCGTGATGTCGCACTTACGCAGCACCCGCGGCCAGCATATTACGACCGCGAACCAGACAAGCAGCCCACACATATGGGCTACTCAATCCGCTCTGCAACGCACCGTTACACCGAATGGCGCGACTGGAAAACAGGACAAACCACGGATCGTGAACTCTACGATCACGTCAATGATCCTGATGAAACCCGCAACATCGCGAATCAGGCCGAGCAACGCGATGTTGTAGCACAACATTCCGCCATGCTTACCGAACAGCAACCAATTGTTCGGCCGGAATGGAAACAGCAGTAACTTTGGTTCCCAACCCGATCAACTGTGCAGCAAGTGTAAAGTGAAGACGCGGGGCCGTTGAGTCGGCATTGGCGCCGGCCGGGTTCACGGCATCCTGTCCCGCAGGACAGGCCAAACTGATTCGCACCGTTATCCGGAAGGACTTCCCCGCCTGAGCCCACTACTCAGCGTGCTCACCATTTCCACCGTCGGCATGGCTGGCTGCATTGTCCTCGGCTGCATTGTCCTCGGCTGCATTGTCCTCGGCTGCGGAGTTGCTCGATGTCGCGAGTGATTCATCGCCTGTGTTCGGCAGCACCGAAGCCACCATCCCTTCGCGACCATCGCTCAGAATCATATCGCCTGGCTGCAACCCCTGAAGAATCTCGATGCCGTCCGCCCGACGCTCTCCTGTCAAGACCTGCTGCTCTTTGGCAACTCCATCCACAACCTTCCATACCTTCTCTGCGCCGGCAAACTCGACCAGGGCACTGTGAGGAATTGCAACTGTGGTTGACGTTTCGTCCGTAACGATTCGAGCTTCTGCGAACAATCCGCTGCGGAGGCTTCCGGCAGAATTATCGACAACCGCCTCAAACAAAAGTGACCGGCTGGTGAGGTCCACTGCCGGACTGATCCGCGTGACGGGGACTTTCACCGGAGTCGCAACAGACTCTATCTCCAGCTCCACGGACTGGCCAACCGAAATATCCAGTGAAAAACGCTCAGGGAGCGTACCACGAAATCGCAGGGTATCTGTGCGGACCAGTGTTGCCACAGCATCGCCGGTCCGCAGATAGGTGCCGGGGGAAACATCCCGACTCTGGATCAGTCCGTCAAAGGGAGCGACGATGGTTGTATCTGCCAATTGTTCTTTCGCCAGCGCAAGTTCTGCTTCGCGGACACCGATCTGAGCGATCTTCTCATGCACCGAATTCAGGGCCGACTTAAACCTCGCTTCAGCGACTGCAGCAGCGGCCTTGATTTGATCAATCTCTGACGCGGTGATTGAATTCTTTGCCAGCAGCATTTCTGCACGGTCAAGATTACCGCGTGCTTCATTCCAGAGAGCTTTGTGTTCGAGCACAGGAGGCGCATTCTCTGGCTGTAACTGAGCCACTGGATCTCCGGGCCGCAGCCCTACCGCAGACCTGGCCTGAAGCAGCTGAGCCTCCGCCTGCTCGACTCTTAACTGAAATTCTGCCTGACCGATGGTCACCAGCGTCATTCCCTGAGTCACACGATCGCCCAGATCCACATCAACCTGGGAAACACGTCCATCTATTCGGCTGCCAATCACCGCAACTTCATCCGGCACCAGACTACCATGGCTTCGCACGATTGTCGGCCATTTCACCCGATCCACCGCGATCACATCGACCCGAATCTGAGGAAGATCCTTCTGGCCGGAAACCTCGTTCAGAGACGAAGCGGCCTGTTTCTGGCATCCGGAAAGCAGGGTCACCACCAGACAGCCATACAGAAATCGCTGTCTACCGTTTCGGGCAATCGTGGAACGCTGAATGGTCACTTTTAAATTCTCAGGCGAGGAATAGAAACGTGGGGCGGGCATCATCATGGCAGGCACGGGGCAAACCCCAGGGCAACATGATCGCACTAAATTGTTCAGATGACAAGCAGCGATCACTGCAAATCGCATACGGAAATGCTGCTTCATCGATAACATGACCGACGATTCCGGCTCATTCAGCGACAGCAACTCAGGATACAGCTACGCACTCCGGGAGGGCTCTTTGAACATCAGCAGTGCAGGAGGAATGCTTTGGCGCTTGAAAAGACGCGGGCAATCCGGCACTCAAGAAATAACAAAACAGTGCACCTGCATTTAAGTTACGACTACCAGTCTGACTGAACTGCCGTTGACGATGCCAGGGAAGAAGCGCGCCATTCCCCTTTCATGAGCACTTCCACGGAAACAGGCTTTCCAAAATAATACCCCTGCCCGCAGGTGCAGCCCATTGCCTGAAGCGTGGCAATCTGGTCGATCGTCTCAATGCCTTCCGCGACACATTCCATACCCAGATTGTCAGCGAGCGAAACAATTGAATTTGCGAGGGCAATAAATGCGCGGCCGCGATCGAAGTTTCGGATAAATGCCTGATCGATTTTCAAGACATCAAATGGAAATTCATGCAGACATGCCAGAGAAGAATGGCCGGTACCGAAATCATCCATTGCCAGTCGAATGCCCTCAGCCTTGAGTGCGTTCAGCATTTCCCGAGCGGCGTGGGCGTTCTCCATAATTTCAGATTCCGTGACCTCCAGCTGAAGCTGTTCAGGGTGAATCCCCGTAGCGGAAATGATCTCCATGACCTGACTCACAAGCGTCGCTTCGGCCAGCTGAATTCGGGACAGGTTTACGCTGACATACGCCGGAGCCGTCTCGGGGAATTTTGTTTTCCATTCCACAAACTGGTGGCACGCTTCACGAAGGACCCACAAGCTCAGTGGCAGAATCAGCCTTGTCTCTTCAGCAATCGAAATGAACTGCTTTGGTGAGACAATTCCGCGCGTTGGATGATTCCAGCGAGCCAATGCTTCGACACTGCTCAGATGGCCGTCCGTGAGTGAGACAATGGGCTGGTAGTGAAGCACGAATTGATTCTCGGCCAGCGCGATCCGGAGATCTTCTTCGATCTGAACACGGTCGCGCACGGCCTGCTGCATACTGGCATCAAAGATAACATACTGCGCTTTCCCCCGCGCTTTTGCCTGATACATCGCGATATCCGCATCGCGAAGCATCTCGTCAGCCGTCCGGTACTTCAGGTCGCTGCAAACAATTCCAATGCTGGCCGAGGACTGGACAACCTGGCCGTTCAGGTCATACGGCTCACCACAGACATCCAGCAATCGCTGCGCGAGGCAAACGGCATCTCGGGGGCTCCGGATGTCTTCAGCAAGCACAACAAATTCATCGCCTCCGAGGCGAGCTACGGTTGCCGCACTTGTTTCAACGGTGATCTCATCTGTGGACCGGACATGCCGGCGTAGTCGGACGGCGATTTCCTTCAGCAGCAAGTCGCCAACATCATGACCAAGACTGTCGTTGACCAGCTTGAATCGGTCGAAGTCCAGGAACATCAGCGCGAACTGACGGCTGTTATTTCGCCGAAAGTGATTCATGGCCGTCAACAGACGTTCGTGAAAGAGCGAACGATTGGCAAGGCCGGTTAGCTGATCCAGCCGGGCAGCTTTCATCAAGTCCGTTTCGTAACGTTTGCGAGCCGTGATATCTGTTGCGTTGAACTTAACCGCTTCGCGAGGTCCCTACATTAGCGCGTGGCGTTAATTAAGGTGGCGTCTTCGTTACACTGTCGTACTTAAACATCGTGATATAACGAAGTTCCAGGTCGCCTGGATTGTCCAGGTCGCAACGGGCCTCCTGGTTGGCCAGGTTGCAGCGATGTGCCAGGTTGTGAGCATGTTCCAGGTTGCAGGCGCTGTGCGGGCGTGTGATGGTCCGGAGCGGCGTTTCCTCTGCGTCCGCCGTGATTCCGACAGTCCCCGGTCAGAACGTAAGAGATGCTGAGTGAAAGAACACGCCGCTCGTCTGTGTCCGGAATCGTCCGGGCTCACGGTTGTGTTCTGTTCTGCTTTTCACTCAGGGGAGACTCGCATGACACCGTGGCAGAATCGCGTCACTGCGCTGACTCAGCGGATGGCCGATGATATGCGACTGCGGAATTACTCGCAGAAGACCATCGACGCCTACACGTACCACGTTGGCCGGTTCGCACAGTTTCTGGACCATTCGCCGGAGTCGGCATCCGCCGAAGACGTGCGATCGTTTCAACTGCACCTGATCGAGCAGCGGAAAGTCAGCTGGAGTTCGTTCAATCAGGCGGTTTGCGGGCTACGGTTTTTGTTTCGAACCACGTATCCCCGCGACTGGGTTGTCTCGATGGTCCCGTTCGGCAAGCGTCCGAAACGGTTGCCGCAGGTACTGAGCGGGGAAGAAGTCTCACAGTTGATCGCATGCGTCCCGAACAGGAAACATCGCACGTTTCTGCTGACGCTGTACTCGACCGGAATGCGTCTCAGCGAAGCGGCCCGCCTGAAGATCGGCGACATCGAGAGCCAGCGGATGCAGCTTCGCATCGCCTCGGGCAAGGGCGGGAAGGAGCGTCGCGTGCCGCTGTCACCGCGTCTGCTGAGCGAACTCCGGGAGTACTGGAGAGAATACCGTCCTGCGGACTATCTGTTTCCGGGCAGGACACCCGACGTTCCGTTCGCATCGACCACGATTCAGAAAGTGTGCAAGGCGGCCGCCGCTCAGGCCGGCATCGTACGCGATGTCACGCCCCACACGCTGCGCCACAGTTTCGCGACTCATCTGCTGGAAGCGGGCGTCGACCTGCTGACGATCAGCCGACTGCTGGGTCACGCCAGCTTCAGCACGACGATGAAGTATCTGCATGTGCGTCAACTGCACCTGAACAGCGTTCCGTCACCGGCCGACTGGCTTCCCGTGCGGCAGCTTCCCGGCTGGGAACAGGCTCGGACGAACTCACAGCGTTCGAGTCCGCCGGTGACCCGGCCAGGGACGAATCCGGGATCGTCGACCGATCCGGGCGGCAGAGTGGTCCACGGGTCATCGACATCCTTCGACGGCACGCGGCCGGGTTCATAGCGGCGAATGCATCGGCCGCGTGTCCGCACGTGCAGAGCACGCTGGCGAAGATCTCGCTGTGCCGAACACCGCCTCTGGGAGCATCCTGGCACTGGTGTGCGAACTGCGGCACGGGAGTCCGCATTCCCAATTCGTGCGGTGATCGCCACTGCCCGCAGTGCCGGGGTGCTCAGCGAGTGACATGGGTCGACACCATGCGGCCGCTGCTGGTGCCGGGCGTCGATTGCTATCAGGTGGTGTTCACGATTCCCGATGACCTGTCATCGCTGGCTCTGGGGAACCGGCGTGAGATGTTCCGGCTGCTGTTTCGTTCGGCGTGGGAATCTCTCAGGACGATCATCGAAGAGGAGCAGCAGTTCGAAGCGGCGGCCGCGATGGTACTGCACACCTGGAACCAGCATCTGGAATCTCACGTGCACGTGCATGCGGTCGTGCCGGGCGGCGGACCGTCGCTGAAGCATCCGGACCAATGGAAGCGAGCCGTTCCTCCGCCGCACGAACGTCCGGACCGCTGGTGGCTGGTCGATGCGAACGAACTGCGGCGGGAGTTCCGGACTCGGTTCCTTGCCGGACTGCGACGGCTTCATGCGGCGGGGAACCTGAAACTCGAGGGCACCTGGTCCCGGCTGCGGGACGCGGATCACTTCGAAACGTTTCTTGCTCCACTGGAAGCAAAGTCGTGGGTGACGTACATCGAACCGCCTCCGAAAGGTTCTCGACCGGAAGACGTCATCCGCTATCTGGCGCGTTACCTGACAGGCGGCCCGATCTCGGATCGGCGTCTCGTGAGCGATGACGGAACCGAGGCCACGTTCACGGCCCGCACCGGGACAACTCGTGGCGGCAGCGAGGAAACCGAACAGGTCACCCTGTCCGGTGCCGAGTTCGTCCGTCGCTGGTGCCTGCACGTTCTGCCGTCGGGGTTTACAAAGTCCCGTCGATTCGGTGGCTGGAGCAGCCCGCATCGGAAACGCTTCCTTGCAGCGTGTGAGCGGTTCGCTGGTCCGCAGGACTCTTCCGGCCAGACGCCAGTCCCCGTTGCCGCCGACACGGCGCATGACGTCGAGCACACACCAGAAACTCTCGACCGTCCGGGTCGTCCGTGTCCGATGTGCGGCGAGGAGCTTGAGCGACTGGATCTGGTTTACCGCACCAGCTGGCGTGACATCTTCAGCAGCGACGACCGGCCGGCCTGGTATCAACCCCGATCGCATCGAACATGGGAGTCCGGCGGATGACGGCGGTCCTCAGAGTTCGAACGACTGCAGGCATTGCTCCGACGATTCGCTCACCGAATCCGGACGCAATCGGTTCTCCGCTGCGCCGACCGGTCGCCGGCCATGGCCGAACCGGACCGGCATTCCTCGCGATCCCCCCTGCCAGACCATCCGCCCCATACGGACGTCTGCCGAAGACTCACTTCCGGAGTGACAACCGGCTTCCCTGCGGATAGACTGGCCGACGTCAAGCTCGTCGACGTAACGAATCCCGCAAGGGAGCCCACCACCCCGAGCCGCTCGCGAAGCGGCAAAGTTCAACGCACGATCTATACGTCGGCTAATCGCCCGACGCATAGATCGCAATTCGTTATGCCCTTAAGGTGTTCGAATGACATTCGCCACAATTTACGAGGGATATGACCTGGCTTTCATCGGTGTACCCGTTGCGATCATTGCTGCACTGATACTGTTTGCCTTGCTGATCAACTCGCTGATCAACATGTTGACCGCCACCACCAGTCGGAACCTCAAAGTTGGTATGGCCGTGCTTTTCTTCACGTACGTGATTCTTTGTCCTGGGTTGAGCGGCAGTGCGTGGTTTAATTTGTCGTCCCCGCATGCAACCACGGCTGAGTATTCGTGGTTTCTAATGATTTGCTTCGCTGCATGCTGCTTTGTTGTCGCTGCGATCGCGTTGCTTAATCTTCAGTTGAAGCGCAGAGACAGTTCCGCTCAGCCGCGTTCTGTTCCGAGACAACCTTGACTGCGTGCAGGGTTGATTGGCGCAGCAAACGGCATAACAATGCAATGCACACCGAGTTGGCGACGGTGCCGGATTTCACCTTGCAACGTCACTCGCGCCAACCGGGTGATAGCGAAGGACTATTCGTACTGATGCAAGCGGATTTCTGGAACACGCTTGCGAAACGAGCTAACGAGATCGAAGCGGCAATAAACGCAAACGATTCTGCCGCGTTGTCTGAACTCGTTAACGACGTCGCTGAGTGTCTTTCAGGTATCGAGCCCGGACTCAACCTGAATATCGGCGGCCCAGATCCATTCCATCTCGCAATTATTCCTCTTCCCGGCGCGGAACAAGTGGCTGAAACGTTC
>JAWKTX010000024.1 GCA_041398825.1 Planctomycetaceae bacterium
GACAAACCGTGCACCGGATTCCACAAGCCGCCTTGCCAGCAAACAGCCACGGCCGAATCGACTGTTGTCGTAGATTTTTCGTTTGGCTTCGGGTTCGAGGCTGATGTCGAAGGCATCCTTATCTTTGCTGCTCAGCAGGCGATAGGCATTGTCCAGAGATCGTAACATCGATTCCTGTTGATAGTCGCTCAGGTATTCTCGCTGCGGATTACGGTCGATCAGTTTTCGAAACAGCTGATGACGATTCGTAAACCGATCGCCCGTCATGTTGCCCGGTGGTCGCACCGACTGCGCTGCCTCTTCCGGGAACGGAAGGTTCATCGGCCCGAACTCACTGCCGAAAAATCCTGCGGTGGTAAACGCCTTGAGTTCTTCACTTTCGCCAACACCTTCCAGTCGTTGACCAATGTTGATGAAGGCAGGCATGACAGGATTGCGCGGGCCCAGCACTTTGGCCATCCACGAACCAATGTGCGGACACGCAACGGTTTGTGGGGGTACGTAGCCGGTATGCCAGTGATACTGATGGCGAGAATGCAGGATGCTGCCCAGGTCTTCCTGAACGGCTGAACGAATGAGGGTCGCTCGATCCATCACGCTTGCGATGTGTTCCAGCCCTTCACAGATCTGCAGACCGCTGACTGCTGTGTCGATGGCGGGAAAAGTGCTCAGCATATCTGCGACCGGCAACCCGTCGCGAAACGGTTCGAATCGCTTGGGGTCGAAGGTATCAGGTGCTGCCATGCCACCACCCATCCAGATCAGGATGCATGCATCTGCCGTGGCCGCCGGATGATCCGCAGCAATGTGGTCATCTCCCCGCAATGTCCGCGGCGCAGAGCAGGCCATCGCAGCCATGGACGCTGCCGACAGGGACTTCAGAAAATCACGACGAACGACGGAATCAGGAGCGTCCGAATCGAAGTTGTATGGCATATCTGGACTCGACCGATGGATGGGCTGACTCGTAGAAGAAACCGCATCGAGGATAACAAACCTGGACGCTCAGAGAAACAGGACACGGCATCGAGGCGACGTGGAACGCGTGATTCTGCGGAGAAATCGGGGCGGAGCCATCATCGCCGATTCTGCTGGCCGGGCGATTGAATTCCTCAAACAGACTCGTCTTGCGGGACGGGTTCAGCCTATTATCCTGACCGGGCCGCGCCGCCGAGAACTTTTTAACTGCATGCAAATGCGGAGAGTAGTGAATGTCTGCCGTCTTCGTTCGCACAACAGCATTCCTGACAAGATCGATTCGGCAGGAATCCCGATTGATCTCTCATCACGTCATGCGCGGGCTGCTGGCGCTGGTCATTCTGATGCTCTTTGGGTCTCAGCTTTCCCGCTCCCTGTCAATGAGCGCGGCCGGGTTGACCTTTGCAGGAACCATTCTGTCGACGATCTACTGGTTTCTGACGGTTGTCGGCATGCTTTACTTTTCTGTTGCGATTACAGAAGAAAAAGAAGAGGAGACTCTTCCCCTGATCCGGATGACAGGTGTGTCGGCCTTTGCACTGCTGTTGGGTAAGTCCATACCTCGTCTAGCGATTGCCATGCTGTTCATTCTGGTGGTGTGCCCATTTATCGTGCTGTCCATAACGATGGGCGGTGTTGTTCCCCGGGGGCTGATCGTCTCAATTCTTTCGCTCGTTCTTTACGCTCTGGTGCTGTGTCAGATTGGGTTGTTGTCCAGCACGATCGCCAGTGATGGTCGTCGAGCTTTGATGTTGTCTGTGGTGGCCTGGCTGATGATCGAGTTTGGACATTATGCGCTGACTCTGACGGCATACGCTTTCACGGTTCGAAACTATCCTCAGGCCGCTGGATTCACCGAATATCTCAATGGGTTCGCGCTGGAATGGTCGATGATCAGTAACTTGTCGACATTCACGGGGCTGACCGAGAATGATCAGTTCTGGCGGCCACAGATGAGCTTTCATCTGGTCCTGAGCCTCGCTTGTTTTCTCCTGAGCCTGATGCTTTTTAATCGATGCAGCGCACGGGCGATTGGTCAGGGAGCCGGTTCAGACATCCGGCACAGGTTCTTATTGCGTCGCACTGGTAAGTTAAAGTCGGCTCGTGCAGCAGCAGTGCCTCTCGCATGGAAGTCGTGGCACTACATCATCGGAGGATTGCCCTGGTTCTTGTTTCGGCTTTTTGCCATGCCCATTCTGGGGTTCATTCTTGTGCTGGTGATTACCATTTCCCTTGATGAAAGGTTAGAGCCTGAGGGATTGTCTATCACATGGATGCTGACCGGAGTCGTCATGCTCATCATCGACGTGGCTCGCAGCTATGGACGCGTGCTGAATGACGAAGTCTTCAAACAAACGCTCGGGTCTTTGCTGATGCTGCCCCGCAGCAAAGCTCAGATTGTCTATCCGCTGCTGGCCGGATTGCTGCCAACCACGATCCCGTCGA
Organism: Planctomycetaceae bacterium; assembly: GCA_041398825.1. NCBI lineage: Bacteria > Pseudomonadati > Planctomycetota > Planctomycetia > Planctomycetales > Planctomycetaceae > Planctomycetaceae bacterium. The sequence continues at coordinate 2,425 of JAWKTX010000024.1, forward strand.
TTGTCTGTTTTCTGCTGGGACTAACGCTGCAGACATCCGTGTATTCAGGCGCTGCGAGTGATGTTGTCGAAGCACTCACCGAGCCGTGGTTCCTGCACCTGTTCACGTGGTTCCTGCTGACGGTTCATCTGGGTGTGCTGCTGTCGACATTGCTTCGCTATGGCGGAATGCTGATTGCGGCTGCGGCTATGTGGATTGCGGCTCCCATGCTGTTCATGATGTTCATCATGGTGGTTGCATTCGTCCTGCGTGACATGGGCGAAATCTTCGCAAGATACCTGCTGCCTCTTGGACTGATGGGGCTCGAAGTGTTTCTCTGCGTGGTCATTCACATTCTGGTCGCCAGGCGACTGGAGTACATTGGTCAGCGATCTTAGCTGTCCCTTGAAAAACCGGGACAGGCAGACAGGCAGACAGGACGACTGGAACCTGTCGTGTTTTAAGTAAGCGCCTGGCGAACAGCATTCTAATGGTCTGAGCAGGTTTGTCGTTCGAGTTTTCTCCGTTCAGCGATGGTCCAGTGGTGTTGTGGGTGCGAGAAGAGCCAGGCGTGTGTCGAATTTCCCCACGACGACTCCCGCCTCGAGTACAGGTCGCCAGCTCAGTTCGAACAGCTCATCAAACTCTCAAAATAAGAGAATGACCTGTCCTTGAAACCTGTACCACCTCAGGCAGACCAGGGACTTACGAAGAGACTGCGTTCAGATGCATAGACTTTTCGCGACAATTAGAGCTTACGGAGAGACAAGAGCTTGCAACGTTGCACCCTTTTCCCACTTCTGTTGTGAATTCGCATTTTACTGTACCTGTACGAGTACGGACGCAACAATGCGTCTGGCAACCGCCTTCGTACAATGAATGCTTAGAGAAATCCCACCTCGTTCAACATGGCAGTCACCGGCGATATCACTCTGGCTCTCCGGCTCGGTTGAAGTTTCTTTCTGGCCAGTTGATGGTACCAGTACATGCTCGCCGATTGAATCAAACAGGCTGTCATCAATCTGGAAGTCCACGAATGCCTCACTTTTCACACGAGGCTCGCTTTTCGATGGTACGTCAAGACTCGTGACAGCACTCTCAGTTGATTTCGGTCCCGAGATGCAGACTCTGAACGAGGAATCATCAGATTTCAAGTCGGTGGAGACTGTCACTGGGACATTACGAAGCAAGGGATGACGAGGTTCAGCCCCGCGAAGCGCGGGAAAGACATCCAGCAACGCAGAGAGCACCCCGGAAGCATCAGCACATTGCACGGTCACATGGCCTGCCAGCGATTCCAGTGATTCAGCCTTGAAGCTTCCGGTTGCGACGACATCAACCGCAGCGTTTTCTGAGGTGTGGTCCTCATGCTTGAACAAGGCGAGCATTGCACCAGGAATTCGGGCACACAAACGGAATTCGCTTACTGATTCATTTGTGAATGCGGGAATCGAATGTCTTCGTTCCGGAATCATTGATGCGAGATACAAGGACAAATCGGAGTCTTTCTTTGCGATGATTTGCCCAGAGAGCCAGATACGCTCCGTTGAACGTGAAACCTGTATATCGATTGACTCAACATCGTTCAGCAACGCACTTACTGCGGCCATCCTGCAAGTGTTCAACACCTGTCGCGAATGAGCTGATTCTGACGTTTCACTGTCCCGCTGTTGCGAATTTGTGGAGACAAACGCTTTGAACACGCCAAGAAACCTGTTGCGCGACTGCACAGACAGTGAGTCTGGGTGAAACCAGAGCTGAGCGATCAACCTTCTCTCGCCCTCCTTGGTATTTTTCACAGGTGCAGGAGTCAGATCCTTCACATCAGCATCTAGCAATTGCTTGCTGTGGGAACTCCAGAGCCAGCCGTTTGTGAAACGAAAACAATAATTCTGCGAAACGCGGCGCGTCGCTGTCCATTCGGTCTTCACATGCTGTCTGGTTTCAGCCTTCTCCTTGTCAGTCGTCTTGATGAACTTCGGAATCCACGTCAGATTGACCAACGATACTGTCCAGACGTTTGGCGAAGGATTGGCAGTCTCCACTTCGAAATTCGGACGTTCAATGGGTTCGACGGTCTTCCACTGCGACACAAAGTCATCGACAACTTCGGCGGCAGCCTCGACCGTAAATATCTGCTCGCAATGCCAGAGATCTAGTCCTTTTCCCGTCTCAACGACCGCTAGTCCTTTGGGATAAGGGATTCGGAGCCGATCGTCGAACCGCCTCTCCAGCCAGCGATGTAAGTCGGCCCCGAAATTACTGAGTGGAGTCTTATATTCTGCCTCCAGCTCGCTAATCAGCGATTTCATATCGGCAGGTGACAACGTGTGGCAGATGGCGCCAACCACAACTTTGGGCTTGACCGGAACAATATCCGAGAAGCCAAATACTGAGCCAGTCATTGCAAAGACAAGGGCTAGACAGGAGATTCCGCGGAGTAATTTCTTGTGCAAATCAAACATTTTATTTGGTGCTCCCCAGTTCTCCTCCACCGCGCAGGATCGCAGTCAATTCACGTAGACGCGTCGCTGAATACTGCAGACTGGCTGAATCTGATTCTTCAAGTTGATCCAGCAATTCTAAGTACTCAGTGAGCAGGTCTGTCCGTCTTTGTCGTCGTTGGTTCAAATCCGAAATCGACGACGTTGAAGAATCCGACAGAATGCCTTTACATGACTTTTGAAGTTCAAGCGAGGCGATGGCTAATGCACCTCGAATCACAGATTCCTGAACATCGTCGTCCAAAAGAGCACAAGATAAAGCCTTGATAAGCTGGGACGCATGCAGGTCGTCGACCTCGGTTGCTGGTCGAGCGTAGAAGAGGATCTCAATTTGGCGCTGAGCTGGCTCAGTCTTCAGAATGCGGTTCATATGCGAAATAACAAGTGGCTCCAGATCACGGCGATTCCAGGCGCGCACCATCTCAAGAATATTGAATAGCATTGCAACTTGACCCTCCGGCCCGGCGGACTCTTCCATTGCCTCCAAATAGGCAGACAACGCCTTCCCAACCTCAGACAAATCCTTAGTGGAGTCTGAAGAAATCGCCAGGAGCAGTTCGCAGCGAAGTACACCAATATGGTCACCGAGCGTTGACGATTCGGTGAGAAGGGATCGATTTCGGGATTTCAGTGATTCGACCGACGCACGGGTCGCAGAATCCAAATGTTGAGGAGAAGTCATCCAAAGGCGGCGTACGACGTCCCTTGAAAAGTTGGCCACAACTGGTGATTCCGGTGTTCGTGAACTCAATAATCCGATTCTGCGTTCGACTTCAGATTTCGGAATCACTTTAGACGACACCAAACGGGCATTTCGAAGCAACATACCGTGGCCCGAATCACCAAGTGTGACCCTGATTTCTCCAGGTACAAGCATCTGATCCAGTTCTTTCCACTCAGTCTTAACGTGTCGCCCTCCCGTCGGGAACGGCCAAATTCCATCAGAGGCACTAAGATTCCGATCATTCGACATCGCAGAGATCGGATCGTTGAATCTTGTGAACCGATGCTCATTAAGTGAGATAACACACTCACTTGACGCCAAACGACGCTGGCCAGCCACAGTGAACTCTTGAAAATTGCTGTGAATGCGTTCCCACCTCGGAACCGAAGACTGGTGAACCTGTGCGACTTTGCCATTTCCGGCACTTATTTCCACGGTATTCTTGAGGCCAATTGCGGAGTAACTCGAGCGGATGACATCAGAACTGTCGTCCGGAATATCAAGAATCTGTTGGTCGATATGCTTTGGAATTCGCCAGGCAAGCGATTCGCGAAGAGAATGCCTGATCTCGGTCAGATTATACTGTTGAGAGTTGTACGCGTTCCGCGAGGACTCTTCTGCAAGCAGGAACTCAGCACGTGTGTTATTGAATGGTGACTGAAACTCGATCTTCTCAGCAGTCTTGTGGATCATTGTCGAGGTAATCGATGGAGCAAACATCCCATTGATAAATTCAGTCCCCCAGTCTATATGTGTAGCCCATTCATCTGCAGAGACTAAGTACGTTACGTAGATCACATTATTCTGATCCATGGATCGAATGTTGATATTGAAGCAATAGACCGCTTCAATACCAGAGCCATCCGCCTCACCTCCATCCACCTGGTTCGTAAACGCGAACAGATTTGATGATGAATTGGCAATCGAAACTAACAGCACACAAAGTAATTTCGCCACAAGCCTGTGACTGAGGTTAGTTCTGGTCATAGCAGAGTACCTCCTTTCCATTCAGGCTTTGCTGAATCAACTCGGCAGGGGCGACCAGGAAATCGGTTACCTCTCTGCGTTCTTCTTCGTAAGAAAGAAGTTCCTGGTACAGTTCCGGAGAAACGTCCGAGGTATCAATTGCTGGAGTTGTCGGGACAGTTTCTCGGCGAGACTGAGCGGAAACGTAAAGGCATCCTGCCAGGAAAAGGGCGATTCCGAATGCAGACATTACGATGAGGGTCAAGCAGTTTCTCATATGTCACCTGTGACTCGCAAAATTGACAGCAACGGCATTTGCTTAAGCTCTTGAGAGGCTACCCCAACTTGACGACAAGTCTTGTTCGGAGCAATCCTATTCGACTCATGGTGGGACTGCCCCTTTCTGATAGCCCCTCCACCTGCCAGGCCTTACTTGAAAGAAACTGAGGGGCGTTTCGCTTTGATCGTTCTCAAAGTGGTCGAATCCGGTAATCGTCGTGGATAATGGCCAAACTGGAACATCGATCAGAGAAACCATCTAACATTCTTGTTCGCAGAGTGTCCAGAGAAGACCCGGAGACAACGACCGATGCGCAAAAAAACTGCCCCTTGATTCGATCTGTGTGTCCCTCATGGGCCGCCAGTGAGGGCACTGGGATCGGGCATCGCACATGGCCATGCATCACCACTCCAGACGACGTTAACCAAAGCTGTCGCCGAGCCAGTCGAGAATGCATCACTGGCCGTACCGGCACCCGTTGTAGTCACTACAATGGATACGGGGATCCGAACACTCGATGTATCAGTTGACCCACTGATCACCATTGTGTCCGTCAGGCCCGCGCTCGCACTGAAGGCAGAATCCGACAGTGTCACCTGATTCATCACTCCCACAGTCACACCATTGTTCGTCTCACCCTCACCTTTTTCTTTAGAGACAGTCTTAGTGGAGCCACCCGCTGTGATGCTCACCGAACCACTTGTCAGTGACTCAGTGTTGACGCTTCCTGAGAGCACAGCCGCTTCATCTATCTCCTGATCGCCTCCTGTGCAACCCTGCAATGGATGTGCTACTGAAACATGCGCTGTGGCTGATGCGCTGCAATCAGCGTGATAAAAAATTAAGTCTGCCGCCGTCAGGGAACCAGTGATACTCACAGAGCCCGTCGCAAGCACATTGCCACTCAGCATAATGCCAACATCAATTTGCGGTGGACCATTGGTCTTGAATTCAAACTCTCCCGTAATTTGTACGTAGGGATTGACGTGACCTGCAGGAAACGAATCCTCGAAAAAACCACCATAGAGCTCGAAATCCTGCTTCGCATGAGCGCGAATTTGTCCCGAGGTCGGTGAAAGTTTCATCGCACTCGCATCGGCAATCCTATAAAGCTCATCGAACCCGGACCATTCATCCTCGGCAGGTTCGGCCACTCTACCATCAGGTCTTACAACGCTGGAGAGCAGATTTGCCTCGAACTCCGGGCCGACTGCTAACATTCCTGCAGGCGATAGAAATTTCGTTTGGCAACCACATCTCCTGTTCCCGTTCCTGTTCCTGTTCCCGTTCCTGTTCCTGTTCCTGTTCCCGTTCCTGTCCCCGTTCCTGTTCCTGTCTGTTCCTGTTCTGTCCTGTTCTGTTCCTGTTCGTTCCTGTTCCGTTCCGTTCCGTTCCGTTCCTCTGTTCCTGTTCCCGTTCCTGTTCCGTTCCTGTTCCCGTTCCTCCTGTTCCTGTTCCCGTTCCCGTTCCTGTTCCCGTTCCCGTTCCCGTTCCTGTTCCCGTGTCTCCTGATCCTATAGGATCAGGAGACGGCGTGAGCTGTGCGTTGGCCTGCCCCATTTCGAAACTCATGACTGCACATACGGACAATGCGACAGAGAACACCAGGATTCGTCTCATTACCAGACTCCTCATTTCGTTTGAATTTGTGAAACAAAGTTGCGGGGGAAGAATCGGATGGAGGGTGCCCAACCACGCCAGTCGATCAGACAGGCACAGGCTGTGCTCAAAATCTCATACTATGCAGATCTAAGTATGTAGTATGTAGGGCGGCTTATTCAATACTGCCCTAGAGTTTATTTTAAATAAGTCTAAGAATTTCAGATCACTTAGAACAAGGGGGTATTGAGGTGCACCTGTGTGGTGTTGCTGTGTTTTCCGTCTTTCAGGGTGTCTACTGACAATTCGTAGAGCAGTTTTCAAAAGCTTCCGCCAAATTGACTTTCGCGATGGTGGCGGAGTCTTCAGGAGGTTCGAAATCGGCGGTGCTCTGGTAAGACCGGGCGATGGGAGTGTAAGAGGTAGCCGCAATGTCGGAAGTATGGTCAGCATTCGTCTTCAGAGAAGTGTGCACGGACTTTTCCGCGTGCATCCCAGCGGGCGTCGATGGTCGTTTCTTCGTGCTTCCAATAATCCACTTGAACTTGCTGAAGACGGTTTCAATTGGGTTCAGCTCGGCGACGGATCTGGTCAGCCCCGCTGGATTTTCAGATCAGTGATCTTGAGAATTCACAAGACGGCACTCAGGAGAACTGGTTGCTGACACAGCTGACGAACCCGGTTGCAACGCCTGCTGCAAAGGAAGCGACGATCAACGGTACCACACGCGGCAGGGCGTCCGCTCGTTTCAGCCGTGATCGTGACGATGCCATTGTTTTTCACGGGCGACCCGGGTTCGAACGATCGGCTGACTATGAAGCTGTGGATGTGAGCACGAACCTTCAGAATACCAGCAACCCTGATTCGGGCCGATTCAACGATGTCGACCGCCTCACCGATCTTGCCTTTTCAGAATGGCCCGGGCTGACAAGTTGAAAACCGGATGTTCAGAACTGCCTTGCAACTTGCGGCCGGCGATTTAGCGACCCGCACGAGCGGCGAATTCGGTCGACATACCAATCAAAAGACCCTCGACAAACTGATGGTCGAGGGTCTTTAAGGCTTTGTGTTGTGGGTTTCTGGATCGTTCTGCGACAGCTTCCCTGCAGGACCTACACAGCAGGACCTACACAATAGCGGCCAGTAACTCTTTGCCCAGTTGTTCAACAAGGTTATCGGCAGAAGCATCCAGCGACAGCTGGCGAGTTTGATCTCCGACACTGTAATCGAGGGTCACTTTCAGACCGGAATTTCTGAAGTCAGAGACGTTGCCTGCTATGGTGATGCGAGTCACTCTGACGCTGTCGATTGTATTCAGAGCCTGCAGGACACCAGCGTTGGCACGTTCGACACCATCCAGAACCATTTCGGCGGTATCAACGGCCAGGTTGGCTGCTGCCAGCAGAGCTTTCAGCCGCACAACATTGGGACTGGCTTCCACTCCTGCTGCGTCCAGAGCCCAGCCAGCTGCTTCGCGAATGGCGTTGTAGGTTACCTTAGCAGCGTTGTAGACGACGACCTGGGTTGAATAGCGACCGACTGAGTAGACGTAGCTGGAGTACCGGGAGATTTCAATCGCCTTGTAGTATGGCTTGTCATACCATTTCGCATCATTTGTTGCGCTGACTGCTTTTCGCCATGCGGTATACCGAACTGATTTTTGATTGCCCCAGTAATTCCTGCTTGCCAGAGCACTGTCGACGACAGATTTCGCACTGTTGATATCAGCCTTGATTTTGTCCACGGTCTTCTGAGCTTCTGCTCGAGCTTCTGCCAGATCCGCTTCCAGATTCGCTACGCCTTTCTTTGCCAGATCAACTCCTGCCTGGGCTGTATCAATCGCCGCTTGTGCCGTATTGGCCACTGCTCGGATGCCGCTTGTCAGACTATCCTTGACGGCATTGATGGCCCCCCCACCAGATGTCGCCACAAAGCGAACGCCGTTTTGATCCACAATAAACTGAACTGAAGCCGACAGTCCTGCAAGATCAACAGCCGCACTCCCCTGAAGCGAAAAACTGTTGGATGAGATTGTTCCGTCCAGTGCGACATTCGCACCCATCAGTTGTGCCTGGCCAGCAACGCGATACCAGGAATTGGTTGGGGCGAGCCGGATATCCACAGAGACATCATTGAGCTCAACGGGGCCCAGGTGCATTTCCGGTACTTGGAGACCCGCTTCAAATACACCATTTGCCAGATCGACAATGAACTCACCGCTTCCGATCAGCTTGCCGTCGTTGTAAAAGGCGGCTCCAATGCCGAAGCCGTCTTCGATGCCCAGTTCTGCGTTTCCGCCATGTGGAGCAAAGTTGATGTAAGCAGCTCGCAGCTCAAAATCGCCGAGCGAACCATCCGGAATGGCTGCGGCATTGGGGTCAGCCGCCTGATTCATCGTATTGGCGAAGTCAATAAGGTCGTCTCCGGTCAGCGAATCAATGCTGCCTCGAAACGCGACTTCCCAGCCTGTGCTTCCAAAGCCGACAAGACCAGCGATCTGAAGTTCCGACCGTCCGATTTCAATGCCTGCCCCAACACCAATGAACATGCTGGCCCCATGATCACCTGATTCAGCGCCAAGCGTTAGTACAACATCATTCAGGTTCAGACCCGGAACTTCGAAGGCATTGTCCCACTCAGCCACCCGCCCGGTTAAATCCGCCCTCACACCTGTTCGACTTACCAGGAACACACCTTCGAGATCGACATCAAGATTGCCCATGTCGATGGAAGAACTGATCGCAACTTCAAGTCCGTCGAGGCCAGCTGTGACGGTCAGATCTGCGTCGTCCAGAGTGAAGCCATCAATGCCCAGAAGGTTTGTAAATGCCAGCGAGCCAGGAGGGGAAAAACTCACGTCGACTCCTGCAGGGCCAAGATCCAGTTCGCCGATCATGTCGACGTAACTACCGAACAGTTTGAGGTCGGTATCCAGATCAATATCGAGACCAGTGGAGGCGGAGTCACCATCAATCGTCAGGGCAGTGTTTCGCAGATCCAGCCCTGGAATTCCGAAGGCGTCCATCCATTCGCCGGAAACCAGACCGGTGAGTGTTGTCCGGACTTCATCGGGTGTGACTTCGACAATGCCGGAGACACCCAGGTCCATGCCGAGTACATTCATGCCCGCCGAAACACCCACGGACAGGTTCGATCCGGCCGACGTACTGGTTCCACTGACATTGATCGTGGTATCATGCAGATGCAGTGGTGCAATTCCGAACGCGTTGCTCCATGTTCCGGCAATTACACCCGTCAGCGAACCGCTGACGCTGCTTTCATTAAGTTCCACTTCTCCCGTAACGGCAACATCGATGCCAGAGACATCCATGTTGGCGGCGAGGTCGAAACTCAGGCGATTGCCATTGTTCCTGTCGTGCAGAGCATTGACTCTCAGCTGAGTGTCCGCCAGCGTAAGACCGGTGATACCGAACGCGTTCGCCCAGTTTGCAGCCACGGTTCCTGTCAGAATTCCCTCAACCCGTTCCGGGTCAATGTCCAGAGAACCTTCGACACGGGCTTTAGTACCGTGGATGTTCAGATCACCATTCAGGTCGATTTGCAGATCATTGATATTCTGACGGTCAGAAAACGCCGCAATCGCAAGTTCGCTGTCCAGGAGGTCAAGTCCGGCAATTCCGAAAGCATCATTCCAGTCGGCGACCGAACCATCGAAGACCGCATCGATCATCTCCGGAGTCACCTGGACGCTGCCGGAAACATCAATCTCGACATCATCCACGAGCATCTCTGCCGAAAGATCGATCCGCAGCTCGGAGTGCTCGTCACGGTCAGAAAAAGTGACTACGTTGACCTCGCTGTCTTTCAGATCCAGACCCTCGATTCCAAAGGCATCATCCCAGCTGGCGATTGATCCGCTGAACACAGCATCAATCTGATCCGGCGCCATGTTGACTCTGCCGGAAACATCAATCGCCGTGTCTTCAACATGCAGTGCCCCCAGTACATCGATCTCAAAACCAAAGTCTCCCTGGTGGTCCGTGTGTGCGGTGATACTCGTCTGGCTGTCGGTCAAATGAAGTCCGTCAACTCCGAAGGCGTCATCCCAGTCAGCGACCGTCCCGACAAACGCAGCCGTGGTCAGTTCCTGCCGAACGTCAACAGACCCACGAATATTGATGTCCGCGCCGGTGAGATTCAGTTGAGACTGCACATCAACTCGATATCCATCGCCATCGTTCACATCCGTACCAGCACGCAGGGTCAGGCTCGTGCTGCCCAGATCCAGACCTTCGATATCGAAAGCGTCGTCCCAATTCGCAACAGCTCCCGTCACTTCCACAGCGACACCGTCTGCCGTCACAGTTGCATCCCCGGAAACCGCAACAGCATGACCTGCGATATTGAAGTCGCCGAAGGCATCAACATGCAGGCCAATACGTCCGTCTGCGTTGAATTCCGGAGTGATGATCAAATCAAGGCCGGAGATACCAAAGGCATCATCACTCGTGACCCGAGCGTCCTCGGTCTGGATCCAGTTCAACCCAGGTCCACCGTCCAGCACATCGTTCGCAGCGTTGGAATAAAGAAAATCGTTGCCGTCGTCACCGCTCAGGCTGACGGGCAGATCCGTCTGATAACTAAAAAGTATATCGTTGCCACCCCGACCGGAGACGACGATGGAAGCCGCTGAGTCCAGTGACCGGCCTTCATATTCCGTAAACACAGCATCTTCAGTAAAAACCCTCGTCCCCAGCTCATCCTGCTGGACCGCAATAAAGTCCTGGCCTTCAGAACCAGTAATCTGCAGAATGTCGCCTTCCCACCCCATCGCAGCCGCAAGCAGCTCGCGAGATTCGAGACGTTCCAGTGCAGGCAATCGAAAATGCGTCTGTTGACGGCGAGTTCTGCGGGAGCGATTGCGGAAGAAATTTGAAAGTCGCTTTGTCGTTTTCATCTCTCGAACCTTCGAATGATCGTTTGGCAGTCGTCAGAAGGTCGATTGCCTTCTCAAACGCTCATTTGTCGAGAGATTGGAACTGTTACAAAGAAATCCTGTCAGATTGGGAATGAAGGAGCAAAACGCAGCATCAAGCGTCCCTTTGCCTCACGACTTCAGAACTGGCTTGTCCGTTCCAGTGCTCAGGTTCAGCGAGAAGGTTCAGAGAACAGGGCCGACGGCGATTACAGCCAACCAGCAGCGAAACGAGGTCAGCGAGCACCCCGCGCAGCGGTCCGGCCCGCGACTGTACGGCCCACGTTCGCAGCCGATTCGGGGCCGAGCCGATCGGTGGCTGCAGGAATGAGGCTGCTTTGGCAGAGCGGCAGTTCGCACGGTTGAGTCAGCAGACGATGCTCGTAAACGGGCCACCGTCGAAGCTTTGAAAACTGCTGGATTTCTTCAGGTAGACTCAGAATCCACGTAGCCATCGATGATCGCGAACGGCAAATGGTCGCGAGATCCTCGGCACCAGTCGGAAGAATGATGAACGGTCGCAATTTCGGCCGATCGGGGCTCGTACTTCAGAAATCGTCCTCCGGAGAAATAATGGATTTCAGAAGAAGCGGGATCCAGTACGGCAAGTTGCACCCAGCCTCCCCGGCAAATCCGATCAATGGTTTCGTTACGATTCATGATGCCCAGCATTCGCTCGGGCGTTGTTTCGATGACAAACAACAGTCGCATGGGTTCGTGAATGTCAACACCCTGCCATGGCAAGCCTGTTCGCAGGTCGCTGAATGCACCATCCATCACGCCCAGCATCGATGTTGCGTTATGGGGAAGTTTCGAACCAGCTCCCCAGCCCTGTGAGTCGATGGCGGAGAATGTGTAGAGCAGATTGATGCCTTCGCAAACCGGAATCACAGCGCTCAGAATGCCCGCCAGCACGCTGCTTTCTTCATCATCCTGCGTCGGATCATAGGATTGAAGGAACGAGCGTCGATCAAGAAACAAGCCGCGGATTCGTTCACGCCGCGCGACGACACACATCGCGTTTGTACAGTTTCCGTATTCCGGTCGAGTTTCAGCCAGATTGCTTGATCGATCCTGAACGTGAACCATCGCCGCAGCGGCGGGAATATCAATACTGGCAGATTCGAAGCGGCGACAGCGTTCCTGTGCGTTGAGCTCACAAGTCTTCTGAAGGATTTCACGAATTCGCTGCATCCGTTGCACATGCCACGACGGTAATAGTTCGAGATCGAAGAATGTGATCTCATCTGTGCCTGTGTTGTGAGCTCCACCAAGAAACCACGTCTCTTCCGGAATCTGCAGACCCTGCGCGTTCAGGATCCGTCGTACGCGAGGATCGTTCAGCATGGCCGCAAGTGCGCGGGCATTGGGTCCCCCCGCGCCACCAGAACAGGCACCGCAATGGTAGGCGGATTTGTGCGGATTGTTCAGGCAGGCAGAGCCATGTCCCAGGAACAGCACGATGGGTGCGAAGTTGCTGGTCAGGCCGATATCCCGCAATAGCTTACCACCCAGCTGCGCCATTTCAGTGACGGTAAAACCAATCTGATCGTCATTGGGTCCAGGAGCAACACCCTCCGGCCGTTCCAGCCGAAGTCGTGTCACCTGAGGTGGCGCGACAAAGTGTCTGGCCGCGGTGTTCAGTCTCGCCGTCTTGCCAGGAAAAACGGTGTAACCAAGAAGAGGCACCGTAGCCAGCGGTCCAAGAAGAGCGGAAACAAATGCACCGCCCAGTGATCGGTTGGTTTCTTCCAGAATCAGGTGCGTGGCGCGGCCAAGAATGCGGCGAGCCTTTGCTTTTGCCCGGGCGATTTCTTCCATTGAGTAGACGGGTTCTTCGGCCAGCCAGAATCGGGGCATCACCACGATTGGACACAGCGCGGTATAGTGTGCATCACCAAGGCCGCGGAAATACATTGGGATGCCATAGAAACCCGGTGCACCGAAGGTTTCGACGTCCGGGCAAACCTCTTCCATGTAGCGACGAAACGATTCTTCACGGGCATCAATACAGCAGGCCACCTGCAGAACCGGCTGCTCTGGTTTGATGCGAGGACGCGAAACGCGAGCAGCAATAGCATCCAGGGCATTACGTGCATATCGACGTTCAAATGCGATATGAAAAATTCGTCGCCGTTCGTGATTCGAGAATTCTGCCAGTTCCTGAATGAGTTGTTTCCACTGGGATCTCTTCAATGATGACAGGGTAGAAGGGCCCCAGCCATTGATCTGAGCACACTGAAACAGGCGATAGGCGCACTGGCGCTGGCTTTCTTCGTACTGATGAATCGTACACAAAGGCAACCGTTCGCGAAGACCGCTCACCGGGCCGCTGTACTGCAGTTCCTCTCTGGCAACAAATTCGGCGGCCAGCCGATCCAGCAGCAATCGAACCGCGACGAATTCCAGTAACGTTCCCGGTGGCGACGGAATGTAGACGCGATCGGGGCGAACTTCGGTCTGCCATATCATGCCGGCCCAGCCTCGCAGGGCCAGCAGAGTCGCGCGGATAAAATCGGGCATCTCTTCCAGGTCAACGCCCAGTTTTGTCAGCGAATCCGCGATCCATTCTTCAGGCGATTTGCATTCTTCCTGAAGACGTTTCAGTTCGGCGGGAAGCAACTCCATCCAGTCAGCAAGATGTGAATACGATTCCTGATAAAGGCAGCAGAATGCGCCCAGAAATCCTTTGTCCCGATCCGGCAAGCGCCATTGCGCGTAGCCCTGATCCAGGTAAAGCGAACAGAATCGAACCAGAACCTCGTTGACAAGTTCATCCGGATCAATCGACGTCTGTTGCAGAAGCTGATCCCGATGACGAATACTCTGCGGAGTAGACGGAAGTACCATTGGCACTTCCTGAACTCCCTGATTGCAGTAGTGCCAGGTCAGTCGCAGGGCGACTTCCTCCCAGATCGGGTCATCGACTTCCGCCGTTCTCGCACGACTCAGAGCATTCCGCAGCAACGGATCTGCTGGCTCCTGTGTTGAACCAGCAATCCATTGACGGGATTCTGTCACCATTTGTTTGCGACTGCCTTCGCTGGCTTCCGCCCGAAAGGCTCGCAGCACGTCCGTTTCAGCCAGTAACCAGTCCAGCTCGTTTTCACTTCCGGAAGACATTGGATTCAGCAGCAAACTGACCCGGAAGTCAACACGGGAAACAAGACCGGCCACGTGTTCGGATGCGGTGTAGCTCAGTTCGTGCAGAAGGACATCACAAAGATCTTCCGTGGAAATACGGCCCTGCTTCAGCATGCGCCGATATTGCACTTCAGACAAATAAGGCTGACATCCAAAAATCTCCGGGACCTGCCGCAACGCTTCGTCAAATGTTAAATCTTCCAGTCCCTGCAGCGGGTTCAGAAATGTGAACGCCGTGATGGGCCCCTGCGATGGAAGAAAGGCTGCCCCGTCGATGACGGATTTCTGAATACAGGCCGAATCGTACGCCGCTGTCTGTTCTTTTTCCTGCATACTATTCACGGCTGGCATGGTTGAAATCCTGTCTGTCGACTTTGCTGAATCCGAAAGTGGCGGGGTAAACGGCCGGGATGACGGTCTTCGTGATACCTGTTGTTTCAGTCCCTGAACACCGGGTTCACCGACAGCAACCGTCTGCTGTTGTGGAAAAGACTGCCGTGGAGAATACAAAGTTTAACTCGCTGGTACCTGTCGGTGACCGATCGTTCAGACAACCAGAAGAGACTTCTGAACGGGAATCGCTGACGGTCTCTCACATTCTCCGGGTCCCGCGAAGTTGAAGGGACCGAGTGGACTCGACATCCGGCAGGAGTCTCACGGCCTGATGATGATGAAGCTGACGACAAAGATGTACGAAAGCAGCGTTCGCCTGCTGGCGAAGTACACGTACCCGTGTTCGCAGCCTTGATCCATTGCAGCATCCACTGGTTCGAGCGAACAGTGGGCTGAAGGAATGGAATAAAAGGAGAGTACCGCACGACGATTCTCAGGCCGTATGGAAGAGCAAGACAGGTTCTGATGCGTGAAGATGGCAATTCCCGTGCCAACATGCCGCGAACTATGCTTAACGGGAAATCCATCAGCAACGCTCTTCAGTTGCCTGCTGTGATTGACGACCAGAGCACTGCTATTCGGAAATTTGCGGGCAAATATCTTCCGGCCCATCGGCAATTCTGCCGCATCATGCGTGGCGTCATTTTTGCCCAGACTGGTCATTTCGTTTTCAGGCAAACGGGAATCCGGCCTGAGCCCGCTGCAATAAATTCAGGGCGTTTCATCAGAAATCCGAGGCACGGCGGCCGCACGGAAGCTGGCGAGCGGGAACCATCTTTACCCGTACGGCACCTTCGTGGTACGGTTCGCGCGAATTCTGCGCTGGCAGTGCATTGACTCAAAGGATTGGTGGTCATGAGCCTGAATTACCCTTCAGACGTCCGGTTTCGCTGTTCAAACGCCGCATTACTTCCTGTGGCGTGCACGTTGGTGTTGGTGATTGCCGGATGTGGAACGGGCGACGAAGTTCAGTCGGCAGCTCCTGACGAGCAATTGATGAATGACCTTCTGGCCGATTTTCCGAACGGCGACGGCATGGAGACTGGCGACGGCGCTGATCTTTCCGGCCCGGATCCCGGTCCCGCTTCTGCCGGATCAGGCAATCGCGGGTCAGGAATTCATTCGACGGTCAGTTCTGCGGGTGCAGCGCCGCCCGTGCAGAATGGCCATGGCGAACGACTGGAGCTGCGATTGCAGCAGGGGGACCGATTTCCGCTCATCAAGACTGTGGAACAACATCTCATCCAGAAGTCTGAGCAGTTCCCTGCAACAGCGCATACAAAGCTGGAACTCACACTGGCCATTACCGTTGAGCAGGTTCGGGCCGATGCCGTGCTGATGGGCGTACGATACTCGCGAGTGAACTATTCGCACGATATCAATGGAAGTCGTCTCGAATACGATTCCGCAATTCATCAGTCAGGCTACCCCCGCGACGCCGAACCATATGCCGGCATGGTGAATAATGGGTTTTCTTTCTGGCTGGGGCGCGATAACAAGATTCGCGAACTGGTTGGCTATCAGGAGTTTCTGGAACGCTGTGTGCAAAATGTTCCCGTCGAACGGCGACAGGCGATGCTTTCTGAAATCTCGAATCGCTTTGGCGACGACGGGGTTGCCAACTTTGTGGATGACAGCATCGGGTTGCTTCCGTACGACACCAGCGTGGATGCCAGTGCGGCCACTCGCGTTGCCAGGGGCGATGTGTGGACGCGTGAAACACGGTTGATGCAGCCCGCACCGGTGTACGTGACGTCAACGTATCGCCTGGTCGATTTGAATTCCGAAACGGCAGAAATCGAAATCACGGGACGCATTGCTTCCGGCGAGAGTCTGCCGACGTCGGACAAATCGATGCTGAAAATCAGTGGCGGACACAGTATGGGCAAATGCACTGTCGATCGTTCGACGGGCCTGCCGCTTGATGTCACCGTGACCCGGTTCGTCAACATGATGATCACGCTGCCCGATGGTCAACAGGTTCCACAGGATAAGCAAATCATTACGCAGATACGCGCCTTTCCAGAAACACACGGACCCGTGGTACAGCAATCGCCGGCAGGTGGTTTCCAGAACGGTATGCAACTGCCGGCCGGGTATCAGCCATTGAATAATGCCTTGCAGCCACCTGGTGGTTTGCAGCCAGGCGCGGTGCCGTCTGGTGGCGTGCAGCCTGCCGGATTCAATCCCGCCAATGCAGGTCACACAACACAGATCCCGGGGCAGTACTCACAGAATCCAGTGCAGCCTGCTGTCTGGACAACAACACCCGGACAACAGCCGCCCGTGATCCCCGCCACCGGAGGTTCTTCGCCCCGTCTTACACCGGGAACCAATGGAACGACCCAATCAATGCAACAGCCGGGATCGACAACACGAGCGACGTATTAGTCCGGGGTATTCTCTTGCCAGAAGCCAGCCATCGTTTCGGTGTTCAGTACAGTCCTGATCCAATCTCGATGCAGTGTCAATCCTGTGCTTCAGTGGATTCACCCGATCCGCTTCTTCGCTCAATCGCCGGCTTGCAATAAGCATACAGATTCAGATCCCGAAGCTCGTCTGCAAGGCGTTCCAGGCTGCAGTTGTCAAGTGATTGCTGCACCTCATCGACCAGCAGGTCAGCAAACTGGTCTCGAGCGCGGTGCAGAAGGACCCGTGCATTTCCTGTGCTGATTGGTTTCCCCGTCCTGATTGAAATCGCCTCGGCAATTTCCGGGGACTTCATGTCCGGATTTTCAACCTTCAACTGCATCAAACTGAACAGCGGGCGACCGGTGCGTTCTTCAAGCTGAGCCAGAGCCGACCAGGCCTTCTTCAGCAGCTCTTCACTCCAGACCTTGTTGAAGTCTGAATCACTGTCGGTATTACTCGTTTGTTCGTCTGCAGCATCGGGCATCTGGCTGCCCAGAGCGACGAGCTTGTCTCGCCCTTTTCGGCGGTGATGTTCGGCAACAAGGCGAAACAGGATCGTCTTCAGAAAGCTGCGAAAGCGACCACGTTCTGCATCAGCGCTGTCGTATTTTCCCGTCAGAAATCGCACCGCGAACTCCTGAAACAAGTCGTCTGCGAGATCTTCGTTTCGCGTTGCCCCCATCAGATAACGTTTGATGGCCGCACCATATCGATCCAGCATCTGCTGTCGCGCCGATTTCGAATGGGAAGCGTCCGGTGACTGAGCTGATCGAACCATGGACCACATCGTCTCAATGCGACTGATATGCTGTTCGTTGAAATCATTCGTCATAACTACTCCCGGTTTTCCACGGCTTCAGTCATCAATCGGCGCTCACATGCAACACGTGAGCGGGGTCAGCTTTGCAGTGCGGCCGGGCATCGGAAGCCATCTGTCGAAAGGAACACACAAGCGACATCTGTTCATTCACGAAATTTCTGATCGTTGGTGCAGTTTGTCGTTTGTTCGTTTCATGTGCTACAGATTGCTCCGTTTTCCTGATGAAATTCAGATGCCCGCTGCCCGGGAGTACATTCAACGCTCCGGAAACTGTAGTCTGCGGTTCACGTCTGCGCAGCGTTGGCAATTCTAAACGACCAGGGCTGACGATCTCATTCTGACAGGGCTGCCGAGGTGTACATTTCATGCTGGATGAATCTGCAGAACGTGACCTGCTTCTTGCGGCAAAGGCCGTCGATCAGGAAATCATCACACCTGCTGATCTGGCTCGCGCCATCGCTGAGTGGAACCAGAATCTGAAAGTTCCGCTCTTGAAATGCCTGGAATCCTGTTCCAGCCTGAATGACGAGCGACGAAGACAGCTGCAGAATCTGTTTGATTCTTTCGACGATTCGCTGGATGTCGAGATCGCTGAAAGCATCGAAGACAGCGTGTTCGGCAAGCTCAACGACGTGCTTGCGGATGCGGGCAACGAGCCCGTGAAAGCCAGCATCGCAAAATGGAGCGGGCTGGCGACCGGTGGGCGTGTTCTTCAACTGGTGTCTGAGAATCATCGATTCGAAATCATTGCTGAACACGCCCGTGGTGGACTCGGCGAGGTGCTTCTCGCTCGAGACCGCCAACTGAATCGCAAAGTAGCGCTGAAACGGATTCGGGAGAAGTGGGCAGACAACGAACACGCCCGATCGCGTTTTCAGCTGGAAGCGGAAATTACGGGGCGTCTTGAGCATCCCGGAGTCGTTCCTGTCTATGCACTGGGCCAGCGTCCGGACGGCGAAATCTATTACGCAATGCGATTGATTCGGGGCAAAAGCCTGGAGGCTGCAGCGGATGAGTTTCACTCCGCGATGAAAGGACACAAGCAACACTTTCAGTCGCCAGAGTTCCGGGATTTGCTTGGCCGATTCATCGACGTCTGCAACACCATCAGTTACGCACATAGTCGAGGGATTATCCATCGCGACCTGAAGCCGGCCAATATCATGCTTGGCAAGTACGGTGAAACTCTGGTTGTGGACTGGGGCCTGGCGAAACAGGTCGGCGTCCAGGAAGACATCCCCGATGACATCAAAGAGTCCAGAATTCTTTCCGACTCCGGAAGTGGATCCGCGCCGACTCAGTTTGGCAGCGCTGTGGGGACGCCACAATACATGAGTCCGGAACAGGCGATGGGGCGACTTGATCGCATGGGGCCACTGACCGATGTCTTCGGACTCGGTGCAACTCTGTACTACCTGCTCACAGGCACTCCGCCACAACCAGGTGATTCGCTGGAAAACATCCTGGAACGGATTGAGCATGGAGAATTCCCGAAGCCTGTCGAAGTTCATCCGGCTGTACCATTGCCGCTTCAGGCGATCTGTCTGAAGGCGCTGTCTGTTCGACCTTCCGGACGATATCCAACACCCACGGAGCTCGGCAGGGATATTGACCACTGGCTCGCTGACGAACCAATTGCCGTTTATAAGGATCCGATGCTGGTCAGGGCAACTCGGTGGGGCCGAAAGAACCAAACGCTCGCCGCTTCGACAGCCGTCGCGACCCTGCTGTTGATCGCAGGTGCATTTACCTGGAACGAGGTTCAGCATAACCGGCAACAACGGGAAGCTGAGATTGAGAAGGCGGAAGAAGTTCGAACGGCCCGCCTGAGAGATTCGCTCGGCTCTACGGCTAAACTGGTGGATCAACTGCTCGAGAACGGAAGATTCTCCACCGCCGTCTCGGTGCTGAACGGAGAAATAGAAACGCTGAATGACGAAGCCGATTTTTCTGCCGAATGCGAGCAACTGAGATTGCAGTCATCGCGACTGGAAAGCATCAACACCGCGTTAAGCCTCGCGCTGGAAGCACAGAAAGCCAACTTTCTGGCGATGGATGAAGACGAGATTATTGCTACGGTGAATTCGCTGGAGCTATTGGGAGTCTGGGATCACGCCGACTGGTGGAATCATTTGCCCGCCCAGGATCTGGATGCCGCACAGCATGATCATCTCAAACAGGTCGTCTACCGTAACCTGGTCTTGCTTGCCAGCACATACACCAAGCTGACAGGAATGAGAACACTAGCGGCATCCGGCGGCAAAATGCCTCCTACGATCGAAGGAAAGTTCCGCGCGATCTTCAGCAGGGACGGCAAAGACGAAGCTCGGGCTACCATCAAGATCTGCGACCTGGCCTCCAGATTTCAGTTCGCCGAATGTCTGAAGTGGTATCGTGGGATCGCAGCATTTCGCATCATCAAGGGCAGAATGGTGCCCGTCAGTCGACTGAAGAAGCCGAGAAATGCTGCCGACGCCTATGAACTGGGAATTATGACGGTCACCCGCGCAGTGAGACCGGACTTTCCGTTCACTCGGTATCGGGGTGTGAAAGACGATCTGATGAGTGCGCGCGAAACAATGGCCATCGCATCCGAAATGTCACCTGACCATTACTTCACACACATCGTGATGGCACAAAGTGAATACCTGACGGCTGAGGCGGCTGTTCAGGCCAATGACCCCGAAGCATGGCGCTATTACGAATCGTCCAAACAATCTTTCGGGCGATGCATCTCTCTGCAACCGGATTTGCCCTTCGCCTACGCGGATCTTTCGACGGTTTGCCTGCGTGAATATGAAGTCATCGACCGTAGTCAGACCCTGAGCAATGAAGATGTCGATCGGATTCAACATGATCTGCTGGAAAGCTGCATACAGTATGCATTAAACGCCGTCCGGCTGGGTCCCAATGAAGGCTGGGTCTACTGGCACTACGGCCATGCGCTGGCCGCAACCGGCCGACTGACTGAAGCAATGAGAACATACGCCAAGGCTCTTGAAATGAGCTATCGGTTTTCCGAAGACAGCAATTCCACGCTGGTCGATATGGACAACATTCGAGGACTGGACCGAATCATCTCCGAAACGACAAAGCGAGTCCAGAACGGGGATCGACGTTCACTGTTGAACGCAGTTCTGGCAGGTGCCTATCTGAAACAGTCAAACTACGAGACAGCTCGACCGTATGCACGAGCAGCCTGTGAAGTTGACGATGTCGATCCATTCGCATGGGTTATTCGCGGTCAGCTGGCCCTGCACGATGGCGACTTCCAGCTGGCCCTGAACTGTTTTGACAGGTGTTCTGCAGGGGACCCAAACTCCAGCTGGGCGGCCATCGGATCAGGGCTCGCATGTGAGGCTCTTGGCCGACTCGAAGACGCCAGGAACGCATTTCGCCGAGCACGCAATCTCGTCATCACCAAATACCATGCGGCCGCAGTGGAACTCGGAATGTGCCGTGTGCAGATGCGAAAAGGTGAAAACGAGGAGGCGGCGAAAAGCCTTCTACTGGCAAGAAAACTCTATCCCGCATGTCTGCTTGCTGAAGCTGAAATGATTGCTGATGAGCTCAACGTTCTTCCAGTCAAAGAAGCCATCGAATCGTCTCACTATATTTCGGTCGAGGACATTGTTCAAAACGATGCAATCCTGAAGTCAGAAGACGTACCCGTGCTGAACGGCGATTTCGAATTGCCACTCAATCGTTACTGGCACAACCCCGGTGCGCCGGCCTGGCATGTTGTGGGAGAAGGCGAATCCAACGCTGCCATCGATCCGCAGTCAACACACCATGGAACCGGTGCGCTTCACATCCGCACCAGTCGTATGGTCAACGGCGCGCGGGCCATGACTCGACAAACAATCACGGTCCAGGAATCCTCCGCGTACGAAGTGACCCTCTGGGCTCGTTCGGTACAGACTGCCAGGGACGCGGTCTTCCTTTGCGTTGTCGACGAAGATGACGATCCGGTTGTTCCTCTGATTTCCATCCCCGCAGGCCAGTACGACTGGAAAAAAATCAGTGGCACGTTCACTGTCCCGAAATCACGTCGCCGGGAACCACTTTCCCCAATGAATCTTTTCCTGATTTCGTCCGGCGTGGCCAACGTGCTGATCGACGACATTGCGATCACCCGCACAGGGGATTTTGCTGAATCCGAAGCGGACACACCTTAGCGAGCTCCTGCGAACGGCGGCCTTTGTTGAGGAACGCCTGATGGGGCGTCGCTTCAGGCACCCTCCTGTCATCTAATTGACGCCAGGTGACATCACAACGAAGACACCCCAGCCCCCCCTGAACTAAGCCAAGTGTCCTTCGTAAACCGTTAACCAGTAACGGTTAAGGAAGATTCGGCATTTTTGGCACGTTGGTCGCTTATTGACCACGTTGTCCATTTCGGAGGTTTCTTTTTTACACGAAACAGGGAGAAGCGAAATGAAGAATCTGGTTGTGGCTGCGTGTGTAGCTTTGGTTGTTGCAGTGGCAGGTGGCGAAGCGAAAGCAGGTCATCATCACCGTTCGAGTTGTGGATATGGCGGTGGTTACTATCCGTCGTCCGGTTTTTCGGTATCCGTTGGGTACGGTAGTTTCCCGCGCTACGCTGGCGGTGGAATCTATTCGGGTTATGCTCCATCGCGTCCGGTCTGGCATAACACAAGTCATTACGACTACCACCCACCCGAAGTTTACCGTCATCGCAATCACTATCACGTCGCGCCAGGTCACTACGATCTGCATCGAACCGGGCACTGGCACTACTGATTGAGTCAGTTGATTCAGTCGTCTCTATCGCCCGTGGTTGGAAGACCATCGCTGGAATCAAATCACGGGCTCCTTTCACTGTCCAATTCTTCCCGTATCAACTTCACTCGATCAACAGGATTCAGGCCATGACTCTGCAACGAATTTTCCTGGTACTTACGGTAGCCCTGCTCAGTACGTCAGCCGATGCCCAGATCCGCTTTCATTTTGGCGGAAATCCACACGATCAGCATGGTCATAGTGTCCACGGGCATTCCAGCATTCATGCCGGCTCTCACTATGTCATTCCACAGTTCGGAACAATGCCTCATGGAACTTATTCCGTCCGCAACGGCATTCACCTGTATTACCCCCAGACGGCATCGAGCCAGAATCTGAACGTTGCTCCCGCACCAGAGCAGATCGCGTTCGGTGAGTTTAATCACGTTGATGATCTCGCTCTGCGATTCGAAACACTGATGAACGAACTGTGCCTCGACCTTTACTACAACTACTCGCACAACCCTGGTTTTCGCGAAACATATGCCGAAGCCTACAGCCTTCTGCAAACTGCAAAATTCATTCACAACGCTGAACACCATAACGACCGTGATGCGATCCGAAGCCGACTGGGTGGCGCCGATCAACTGTTTCATCATGTCGAAGAAGATTTCCGCGGCTGGTCAAGGGTTCATCGACGACAGATTGGAACCATGGGTATCCTGACCAAGATGGAAATGGCAGAAGCAACACTTCATCATCTGATGCATGATGTTGGCGTCGCCGCTGCTGGTCCAGGTGAACAGGCTCCGGTACCGGCTGGCGAACTTGCTCCTCCGCCATCAGCCGTCGGTGGAGGATTCTGAAAGCCCAGGCGAAAAGTAATGTCCGCATCAGAATCCCTAAGTATTGATCGGGTGACCGAAAGTCTCAGGACTTCTGCTGCAGGCACTAAAGCGATCGCATCAACAGAGTTTGGCGGAATCAGTGAAAAGACGTGAACGTGTTTCGACACATTCACGTCTTTTCATACGTGGATCGCTGCATTCCGGAGAAATTTCGAGCTCGCAAACCCGTGGATGACCGTTTGCGGCATGATTTGAAATAACCTGTTTTTCGGCATAACAGAACGCAGCCCCGGCACTTCGTCTTCGGGAGGTCAGAACATGCATGATTTTGCCAGACTGAAGCCTACCGAGCATATGCTGAAGTGGTTGGCGGCGTCGCCTTACGATGCCATCCTGAGTGAGATTGAGGAAATCCTTCAACAGCAGGTTCCGGGATCCCACGTCAAATCATTGACTGTGACTTCCGACCCGCAATGGCTGACCGGTGCCAGGCGGCAGGAAAACTCACAGCAGGCTATTCTGACGAGAACCGGGGTTTCCTTTGAGTTCGATTTGACGGTTGAAGCGCCCCATAGTGTCGAACATCGCCTACACGGAGTGTTCTCATGGGCCGGCGTGCATCTGGATGAACCAGAAAAGGCAAAAATGCGGGTCTGGTTTGATCTCGACGCAACACTGGAAACTCACGGAGCATCCGGCGCATTGCAGGAACGCATTTACTTCGAATGACTCAAGAGAGGTCGGACTAGCTCGGGTATTCGGTGGATGGAGTTGTTAGCAAGACACCCACCAGCAGATCATAAGCGGCGTGACAACCGACCGTGATTCCAATCCCTCGCAGCAGAAAAATCGTCGCAAAGAACAAACCTGCTGCCGCGCGAAAGGAAAACGTGAACAGATTGAATGCGTCTGCAGTGGGCCCCACATGATGGGCCAGCGCGAACAGAAAGCTGGTTGATACCGCCGCCATGACAGCCGCCCATTTCCAGGGAAATTCGAACATTCGAAAAACGACCATCGCCGCAGGCACCATCAGAAGTCGGAACATGACTTCTTCGTAGACGCCGGCTCCGATAAACGAAACGGCCCGTGTCATCGCGGGAGAAATGGAATTTGTAATCATGGCGGTGTCAGTGGCCGCTGGTGTGATTTGTCGAAAGAAGAAATCATGCAGCTGGCCGAACACAACCAGTGCGATGGCAAGGATCAGACTTTCGGCAAACATCCCCGCAATCGTTTCCAGTCGAACGTTCCATGGATACTTCTGCGAAACGTGCCAGACCAACAGCACGCCAGCCACCAATCCCGGTAAGAGAACGCTCTGGAGACCAAAGCCAGACAGCAAACTTCGCAACCAGAAATCAGCCCCATTGCGTACAGCGTCTGCGTCGGTACCAGCTACGAACAACACACCCGCCTCATACACCAGAATCCATGGAATCAGGAAGGTGAGGCAGGACAGTGGACGTCGAGCTTCTGACCAGTAGTCGTTTTCCGGGATGGAAGATTCTTCAGTCATGAATCCGCTGGTTTCAGAGAAGACAGGTGGCTCGAGTGCCCTTTCGGCAAAGAATGCAGCTGTGTCACTACTGTATCGTCATCGATCCGCCTTCAGGTTTGACGATTATTCGTGCTGAATCGATTGTTGATGCTTCACTCCTCCCGAATGATCGACAGCGACGCAGGGGGAACAGCGTGACTTCGGAAATGTCGCGTGGGACCTTTTTCAGCATGTGAGGGCTTTTTCGCTGCCGATGCCATGCCGCTGCGTGCCGGTGGTTCGCCGGCGTGCCACCGAAGCTTATGAGCAAGAATTGCCGATCTGCCCAGCTGCTCTTCAGTCGCACTGAGACTGAGGGCCGATGCAGAATTCGAGGGCGAGGCGCCTGCGTCAGTGGAATCGGTGACATAGTCCCCATCACGAATCCCAAGAAGTTTCAGAATCTGCCCCTTCATCTGATGATTCCGTAGGTTCAGCGGACTCGCATCGGGCTCTGAAGAAAGTCTGATCAACACGGGACGGTAAAAATCGGCGACGGCCGGAGGTATCAGCATTTCTCCGGCAGAGAGCGAAGTTTCGTGGATCCACTGTAGGGCCGTTTGTGCAGACAGACACAACGAATCCAGCAGAGGCAGATCAGGTTGTTCTTCACTACCGCGGTGCCCGGGAACAGCAATCCCGCCAGCAAATATGGAATGCGGCTCAGCAGCAACACAGACCGGAGGTTGCATTGCGGAGGTCGAAGAAGTTGTTGAAGGCAGGATCAGTCGCAACTTTTCAGACGAAAGTTGTAATGCGCGAACTGCAACGTCTGAGGCACGCATCTCTGGCAGGATCGTTGAAGCGGTGTAGACCGAAATACGAATTTGCTCAACCGACCAGCCCGGATCCTTGTCCAGCCCCGCACATCGTCCGCTGTTCGAAGCCGAAAGCTCCGTAGGCAAAATCGGGCGCGAATTAGATCCTGAACAGTGTCGGACCACGGGGAGCCCGGGTTCCGGCAGGAGCAGCGAACCACAGGGAACAGAAATCGTTTCGCGTGAAATCGCATCGCAGAAGCTTGTGACGGATTCTTCGCTGACACATCGTTCAGCCAGAATCTTCTGCAGCCGATCCGTCCACATCTGCTGTGATTCCAGTCGCCAGATCTGGTTTTCCAGTCGGCTTGTCCACGCCTGCAGCGTCTTGAGCAAAACTCGCAGGTCTTTCAGCAGCGTCTGCGAATGGCTCGATTCCGAGATTTCGGCACTTAGCAAAGCGGCATCTGCAAGTCGCGACAGATCACAAATGTGTTCTCTTAATTGCCGCAGGGGACCATGTGTTGAAAGGGGGTGACTGAATGGACCTGACGAACGTTTATTGAGTCGCTTCAGCTGTTCCCGAAGCGCAAACAGACGGCGGGCGAAGGCCGGATCTGGTTCGTGGCAGGGATGATGCTGATGTGGACCGATCGCAGCATGAAGCAGGTCGGAAGAATCATCTGTTTTGTGGATGGCCAAAGAGAAGTCAGAAGGGATTGGGGGCTGAATGGAATCGATGAAGGGAGAATCCAGAAGCGAAATCACTCGCAAACTCCGGTTAGAAGGTTGGGTTGAATCTGCTGGATTCCTTCGCAAATCAACCATGCCGACGTGCGGGCAGCCGTTCCCGAGTCGTTCCATCGCCCAGTCACCCGGCTGGACTTCACAGAATACCGAACAGGTAAGATCGGAAAGATTCATATGACTTTAAGCTCTGCAGCAGTCTTTCCGGCTGGATCAGTTGCATCACAGGCCCGCATCGCCTGCGTCGTAGCATCCATGGCTGATATTCAGAATGGACGGGCCGTGAGCCGATCTTTCAGAGGCACGATTGATTATCCCTCATCAGGAATTTGAGACGGGTTACATGCATCAGGAAGCAACAAACCGGGCGTTTCTGGAACAAGTCGTCACCGCCATGCTGAATTGCTCTGGCTGTTGTTGCGGCTCATATACCCAGAGCACGGCACCACTTCCGTCCATCTCGGGTGTCATTTCTGTCGTGAACGACATTCGCGAGTTGTTGTTCCCCGGGGTCCATGACCTGCGAACTCCCCATTCATCGGATGCCATGTTTGAGTATCAGACGCTGCTCGCCCGCATCCAGTCTCGTCTTCGTATCGAAGCCAGTCGTGCGATTGTGCATCTGCGTCAAACGACGCTGAGAGTTGTCGACGAAAACGCAACACGCGTCTCCAGCCTGCCGGCTGCAACTGCCGACGAGCTGACGTCTCAGTTCATTGGCCGTTTGCCGGAACTGCGTCGCGTCCTCGGGAAAGACGTTGAAGCAGCTTTCAACGGTGACCCCGCAGCGAGATCCCCTGAAGAAATCCTGCTTTGCTATCCGGGCATCGAAGCCATCTTCGTTTATCGTATCGCCCATGAGTTATTGACCCTTGGTGTTCCGTACCTGCCACGGATCATGACCGAATGGGCGCATCGGGAGACGGGAATTGATATTCATCCCGGAGCAAAAATCGGAGAGTCGTTCTTCATCGACCATGGAACCGGCGTCGTAATTGGCGAAACGTGTGTGATTGGAAACCATGTGACGCTGTACCAGGGTGTGACTCTTGGAGCGTGGTCGTTCCCGCGCGACGAAGACGGCAACCTGATTCGCGGGACAAAACGGCACCCAACTCTTGAGGACCGGGTCACTGTCTATTCGAATGCAACGATCCTGGGCGGAACGACCGTCATCGGAAGCGGCTCGCAGATTGGTTCCAGCGTCTCCCTCAACCGCAGTATTCCACCCAATACGATAGTGACCATCGAACGTCCTTCGCTTCGTTTTCGGGAAGCTGCGTGATCAGACGATTGGTCCGCACCAAATGCATTGATTCCGAGTCTCCCGGACTCCAAAACTGTCGCCCGTTGTGATGATTGCGACGACACTTCGTGATCGAAATGAGCACACGAACAAGAGTCGCTTGAACAACAATTTGTTCAGATACGCCCTAAAAAAGGGCCGTTTCGATGAAGTTGAGGTTTGGCACGCCATTCGCCTTTTGATTGACCATCTCTCGAACATCCGAATGAAACCACTTGCCTGAACGTGCGGTGGTTCGGAGTTGAGCTGGTCGCCAGTTGGTCTTCCGTTTCCGGAACGAACCGTTCGCTGGCGTAACATCAGAATTGCGAAGGAACGTTTGCTATGAAGTCTCTCAACATTACCCACCGTCTGGCTGCTTTGGTTTCATCTGCCTGCCTGATGAGCCTGGTCGTATCGGCATCAGCTTCAGCTTCAGAGCCCGGGCTCGATGTCCACGCTGTTCGAAATTCGACTCGAGGCGAACAGGTTGATGGTTCCAACGAAGTACGAACGGCTGGCTTATTCGGATTGCCGATGCCGCAACAATGGTCAGGGCGGCCAGCAGTCGCTCAACAGCCGGTGAGTCGTCCATTAGGGAACGGCTACATGCCAACCGGATACGCAAACCCTGGCTGTCCAAACGGGAACTGCGGTAATCGTCCGATGGCCGCTGGCCCAAATGCATGGAATACACCCGCCCGACCACAGTTCAATGCCGGTTGGGAACCCGCTTCCGCTCGGCTGCCACTTAATCCATTGTCCTCGCAGTATCCGTTGGGCCCGTCGAATCGTCGGGATATCTATCACACCGGAATGGCAAACGGTCAGTACGCGGCGACTCCTTGTGCCAACGGTCAGTGCTCAACAGGTCTTTGCGCAAATGGCCAGTGTGCGGGCGGTCAGTGTCGCGATTGTGCCAACGGTCAGTGTCGCAATGGCAACTGCGTGGAATGCCGAAACGGACAATGCACAACCGGCAACTGCCCTAACGGACAGTGTTCTGTGAACGGTCGTCTGAATGGAAACTGTGCCAACGGACAGTGCCGACCATCCGGTCCGCTTAATGCACCTCGACCAGCGATCGGCTACAACAGCAACGTG
This sequence comes from Planctomycetaceae bacterium, assembly GCA_041398825.1. Classification (NCBI taxonomy): domain Bacteria; kingdom Pseudomonadati; phylum Planctomycetota; class Planctomycetia; order Planctomycetales; family Planctomycetaceae; species Planctomycetaceae bacterium. The sequence continues at coordinate 31,207 of JAWKTX010000024.1, forward strand.
CCAGTCAATCGGTCAGCAAATCCTTATCATTACTAAGGTTTCGCAGGTGGAATACAGAAGCTGAGTTTCCGCAGAACAGGGCAGTCCGCGACTATGAGAGACCCGCGGATGAATCAAGTCCAAAGCACGCGTGTAACACTGGCTTGCCAGGACGGCAGTCAGTGTATTTCCTTGCGCGGAACCTAACAGATCATGCGGTGGGAGAAACGCACGAAAGGTCACTCGATGCGTCAGCAAAGAATAAATGGCCCTATGGAATCACTCACAACAGGACCTTTCAAGCCGTCGTTGTTGCACACCTGAGCTGCCGATCGAATGACTCTTCAGTGGCTTTCTCAGCCAGGCAATCCTTCTCAGCCAGGCAAACTTCTGATCAGGTCCGGTCAGTTCCCGGACGTTAGATTCTCGTCACCGTGTATGTTCAGTTTTTGAAGCAACGGTATGAACTTCGAAAACGCTCGAGCCCGATGGCTGAGTCGATGTTTGACCAGAGAACTCAGTTGTCCGAAAGTTCGATGATATTCCGGAATCAGGAAATAAGGGTCGTAGCCAAAGCCACCTTCGCCCATCGCTTCGGAAAGGATTCGTCCTCGACAAGTGCCTTCAACCGCAACGCGGATGTTGCCCTGGGGATCTGATAGCGCAATACTGCAGACATAGCCCGCACCCCGCTGATGATCCGGGACGCCCTTCAACTCTTCGATCAGCTTTGCGTTGTTCGTCTGGTTAGTGGCATCTGGTCCACTGTAGCGAGCTGAGTAGATGCCGGGCGCACCTCCCAGGGCATCGACCTTGAGACCGCTGTCTTCTCCGATGACCCATTGACCAATGGCCAGCGCGACCTCTGTCGCTTTCTTACCGGCGTTTTCGGCGAAGCTCGCGCCGTCCTCCTCGACTTCCGGAACCTCCGGAAATTCCGTCACTGGAATCACAGCGAAACCGACGGGAAGTAACAGGTCTGCAACTTCCCCGGTTTTCTTTCTGTTACGGCTGGCCAGCACAATCGTGCGCAAATTGGATTCGGTGGTCATAACGAAATGTTGTGTTCCTGTGGAGTGGATTCAAGAGTCCGACTGCTGCATCTGTCGCATGTGCTTTCGTCGCCGTCACACCGGTTGCCGCGACAACACGAATTCACGGACCATCCTTTGACAGCACGGGGCTGTCACAACGATTCATCATCCGGCAACTGATCAATCTTCCTTGTGGGATCGACAACGCGCACTTGCGGTCGTTCGTCCGGAGCATCGGACGCGGAGGATGCCATGCCGGCCGATGTCCATTGAGCCGTCCCGAAGCTTCCGGACTGAAACGTAAATTTAACATTGTCAGCAAAACGCCTCTGAAGATATCCGGCAATTCGTCGGCGAACAGCAGGAACCAGCAGAAGGAATCCGGCGGAATCAGTGAGCAGACCCGGCGTCAGCAGAAACGCGCCAGCAATAAGCACCAGCACTCCTGCCACAATCGACAGGGACGGGGATTGTCCCTTGCCAAGCTGCTGACGGATTTCCCTCCATGCACTCGCGCCTTGCCATCTCACCAGGCTCATCCCGGCGATTCCGGTTGCAATCACAATTGCGACGGTGGTCACGACGCTGGTCAATTCCGTCAGCTTGATCAGTATCCCCAGTTCACAAACGGGAACAATGACGAAAAGCAACAACAGTCGGCCGGCCATGAGAAGATCGTTCTTCGTTGTGTGGCACTGCGAAATCCTGCGGCCTTGCCACGAGGTCCTTCATTTTTCCCGCGAAGAGCTTTGGATGCTCACGCCACTTCAGCCGGTGTAGCGCTGCTTTCAGTGGCTGGTGTTTGGCAGGATTCTGCTTTGCCAAGATGACGCAGCAGTGAATAGTGGGAGCGAACAGCTGATAATACAGATGGATGGTGCCGGTACTTGACATTAAATTCGCGGCACGTCTGTTCCACCAGAGGAGCCAGCGCCGGGTAGTGCAGATGGCAAATCTGAGGAAACAAGTGGTGCTCAATCTGGAAATTCAGTCCCCCGGCGTACCAGCAGATGAACGGGTTGTTCTGAGCAAAATCGACCGTCGTTTCGACCTGATGGATAGCCCATTCGTTTTCGATACGAGCAGGGTCGCCAATTGCCGCAGGAAATTCAGCTTCCTCCACACAATGCGCCAGCTGAAAAATAGTGCTCAGAACGACTCCCTGAATAAAGAACGTCAGGAAGTAGAACGCCAGGACTGTCAGAGGCGGATGAAGCATCAGCGGAATCACAAGGGCCATGGTAAGAAAGAAGAGCTTTCCAAAGATGAAGATTGCCAGATCTGCACCGCGTGGACGTTCCACTCTTGTTATACCAATGCGGCCGGTAATCAACCCCGAAAAGTCATCGTAGTATTGCCACTTGAAAGAGATGAAACCGTAAAGGAACCACAGATACAAATGCTGAAGCCGATGGAAGAAATACCGTGGCTGATGCGGCGACAGACGCCCGAGAACGCCCAGATCGATATCACCATCGTACCCGGTCACATTCGTGAAAGTGTGATGGACGATGTTGTGCGTCTTGCGCCAGAAGAAGGAGCTGCCCCCCAACAGGTCAAGTGACATTGCCATCAGACGATTGACCCAGCGATGGCGTGAGTAAGCCAGGTGCCCGCCGTCGTGCTGGATATTGAAACCCACTGCAGACATTGCGAAGCCAAGAGAAACAGAGGACAGCAACGCCTGCCACCAGTTTGTCGCCACAAAGACCAGCAGCGCCCATGAGCCAAGTGTCCATGCGGCAATGATGGCGGTCTTGACGTACATCTGCCAGCAATCGCGCCGAGACTTTCCGGAGGTCGCGAAGTAGTCATCGACTCGCTTCCGCAACGCATTCAGAAATCCTTCGTTCTCACCAAACTTCAATGCCATCTCTCGCCCGACAGTTGATGCAGGGCTGGAGGGTGTAATGGGAATCGTTGACATAATCTTTCGCTGCAATTGGCAGTACAGGTCCATTCAGAATTGGCTGCCGTCCCGGAAAGCGAATCAATCTGCGATCCATCAGACGTACAGAGACTTCTGCGGCAGGCCTTTGAAATCAGGAATTCGGTCAGGGTTGTCCGGCAGTAGATGTTGTTGAACAGAATATGGAAACCACGGGCGCCGATTTCAGGGGTTCCCTGGCGCCAGCGATCACCTTTCTCACGATAGTCCATTGGCCGCCGCCCACCAGCGGTGCTCAGCGACGAATAGTTTCCAGCGTTCGTTCCAGCTGTCAACCAATTGCTGCGGCGACCTCAGGAATCAGATATAGCTGCTTTTCGTCTGTTTTCCGTTTGCATTTTGCCCATTTACAAGGCTTTGACCAAACAGTCCCGCTGTTCCGAAATTCGAGCGGTTGCCTTCGGAGAAATGGGTTGCCCTGATACCCTGTGCGGGCAACATCAATTGGCAGACTCCCCAGCCAGAGTTCGGGGGGATTTGTTCATCCGGCTCGCGAAGTTGAAACCAGGAGTGAGAGTTTTCTGATGGTATTGGTCAAGGAAATCGTGCCTCGTATCCAGCCGTGTCGAAAAATTACCGGAATGTCTGCCGTGCTGCTTCCTTTTCTTGCCGACGGCACAGTCGACTGGACATCGTTCGAGAATCATGTCGCCAGAACATGTGAAGCCGGGCTGGCTCCGGCGGTGAACATGGATACGGGATACATCAATCTGCTGGACGACGGGACACGCATGGAAGTTCTGCGACGCACGCAATCGGTGACGGCCGGACAAATGTTCGTCGCCGGGGCGTTCGTACAAAGTCATTCGGGGGACACGTTTGACCTCGCAGGCTACAGGTCCCGAATGGCTGATATCCAGCAGGCTGGTGGAACGCCCGTGATTTTTCAGTCGTTTGGCCTGACCGAACAATCAGACGACGACATTGTGGCGTCATATCAGCAGCTGGCAACGGAATGTGATCGCTTCGTGGGCTTTGAACTGGGCCGCATGTTTGCTCCGTTCGGTCAGATCTACAGCACCACTGTCTACCGCGGGCTGTTGAGTATTCCGCAGTGTATCGGCGCAAAGCATTCGTCTTTGCAACGTGATCTGGAATGGGAACGACTGGCAATTCGTGACGCCGTCCGTCCGGATTTCATGGTCCTGACAGGCAACGACCTTGCCATCGATATGGTGATGTACGGAAGCGACTACCTGCTGGGCTTGAGCAGTTTTGCCCCGGACTTGTTCGCCCGACGCGATGCCATGTGGGCCAGTGGCGATGCAGGCTTCTTTCAGCTGAATGACGTGCTTCAGTATCTTGGCTTCTTCGCCTTTCGAAATCCTGTCCCGGCCTACAAACATACCGCTGCGATGTTCCTTCATTTGCGAGGATGGATTCAATCCAGCCGGACACACAAAGACAGCCCTGCCCGCCCCGATTCGGACCTGCCGGTGCTGCGCGAAATTATCAGCCTGCTGGATCCCTGGTGCTGATTTGCAGCTGGAGTTCGAGTTCGATTGCCATTTGTTAACCATCTCAGGCTCAAGCGGCCCCGGACGAAAATACACTTGTGACACACCAACCAGTTGTAGCTCAGGACCTGATCCCCGACGGCTTTCCCACTGAAGGCGTCCTGCTGGGAATTGATTTCGGGACGAAACGCGTGGGTGTCGCCGTCAGTGATATGTACCAGCGTTACTCCAGCCCCCTGCGCAATTATGATCGCCAGAGCAAACAGGCTGACGAACATTTTTTTCGCACCCAGGCACTGGAATTTCGTCCGGTTGGCATCGTCGTGGGGCTGCCGGTCCACATGAGCGGCGAGGAAAGCCAGAAGTCTCGAGAAGCAAGAGCCTACGCGCAGTGGCTGTCACGACTGCTGCAGCTGCCGGTGGCTTTTCAGGACGAACGATTCACCTCCGCGTTTGCTGAAGCCATCCTGCTTCAAACCGACTTTTCAAAAAAGCAGCGCAAAGCCAGAGTAGATAAACTCGCTGCACAGATCCTGTTGCAGTGCTTTCTGGACGCGAGAAGACAAGCTGTTGAGCGATCAAAAAACCTGCCGCATGCTGACCGGGAGCCTGACAGCCTCACAGACGGCGATCTCACCACACATCCGGCATTTGAACCAATCGAAGACACAACAAGCCCGACCGAAGCTGATCCATCGCAGGGATAAACGCCCCCATGAAACGCTTAATGATTGACATCACGCACAATTCGTCAGCCGGGCATCACCGGGCGGCAACACCCTCGCAGATGTGCTTTCTGCTGACAGCTCTCTGCTGCTGCATACAGGCTGTATCGGCCGCGGACCCACCGACGATGACACACGGCCCCATGCTGGGAATGCCGTCTTCGCATTCAATGACAATCTGGGCCCGCACATCAGCCCCGACACCGTTTTCTGTTCACTACGGAACGGCGCCTGACACGCTCACCGATATCGCAACAAGCCAACCGACTCAACTGCAGCATGACAACACAGGTACATTGACTTTGGGCAATCTTCTGCCGGCAACGCGTTACTGGTATCAGGTGTTTGTCAAAGATTTCCCACAGGGCAGCATCGAATCGTTCAGAACTCTGCCCTCTTCGGATGCCGTGCGGAATCCGGAACATAACCCCCGTGGCCTGTTCAATTTGAAATTTGAGATTGGATCGTGCGCGAACCAGAATCCGCAACACGGAATCGGACATGCGTTGCCCACTTATCAGACCATGCTTCGGGAGATTGCAGACGATATCGACTTTTCAATCATGAACGGCGACTGGCTTTACGAAGAACTCCGATCCACGCCGGCATCGACCTGGGCCGCCGTCAACGGAATCAGCGAGGCGGCACTGCCGGATGTCGTTCAGAAGATGCCATCAATTGTTGGTGTCTGGGAAAACTACAAGCTGTATCTCTCGCGAGGCGTTCCGCTTGCCCAGTGGCATCGCAGAGTGCCCGGCTTGTTCACCTTCGATGATCATGAACTGGTCAATGATATCTGGGGAGCCGGGTCAGCTGGCCGTCGCCACCGTCGCAGTGTCTTCCGAGACATTGGAACTCAGGCATGGTACGACTATCTTGGATGGGCGAATCCCACGGCATTCAGACACGCCCTTCACTTTGGAACGGCCCACTTCACGAAAGGCAGCGATCTCCTTACAGATCCTGATTCGGATTTTACGAAACTGCCTTTGAATGAAATGTCGAACCTTCATGTGCACTGGGGGACGGCTACCGCAGGAGTCAACGAGATCGAACTGGACGACGATAGTGGCGATCCAAACTCTCGAGTGTATGACATTGCAGAAGTCGTGGATGCTCACACGCTGCGACTGCACATGCCCGCCGATGCGACAGGCCGGCAAACATACTCCATCGGGCGACGCAGCTATGGCACCTTTCGAATTGCCAATTGCCAGTTCTTCCTCCTCGACACACGCAGTCATCGACAAATGCATGATGTGCGACATCCCGAGAAGCCAGGTCTGACGATGCTCGGGTATCACCAGCGCGACTGGCTCCTGAAAGAAATGAAGCAAAGTGATGCCGACTTTTTCTTTGTTGTTTCCAGCGTTCCTTTCATGATCCCGCACAGCGGCGCGGGTGGGTTTGAATTCGATGCCCAGAATAAGGAAGAGGCCTGGGTCGTGTTTCTGGATGAACGCGAAATGCTGATCAACGAATGGGATCAACTCAACAAACCCGTCTTTGTAATGACGGGCGATCTGCACAACAGCTTTGCCATTCAAATAACAGACCGTGTCTGGGAATTCTGCTGCGGGCCACACAACAGCGTAAATCACGTTCCGAAACTGGATGAAGCAGATCGGCCTGCCACCGGACACTTCCAGTCGGGACCAAGGTCCGTGGATATCCGCTGGTCAAGCTACATCCTGCCTGACCTGCCCCGCTTGCAGCGGCTCTATCCGTACTACTGCGTTGTTCAGGTCAATAATACGTTCAATATGCCGCCGACACTCGGAGGAGAGCGAGCCGTGGCTTTCCCCCATCCTCAGGTAATTTTTCAATACTTCGAAGGTCGCACCGGAAGACTGGCTTATTCCGAAACCATTGCTTTGCCTCGATCTGTCGAGGGAATTCAGCGGAATCAGCCCTGACCAGGCTGACCGTTGAGAAAAGGAATCCGACGCGTGAGCGAGGGAGCACTGGCCCTTGATGATCTGCGAAGTGTCCGTTGCTAACACTTTGAGTTGACTGTCGTATCGTTTTTCAACGGTCAACCAGATAGCTAACAGCCTCCTAAGAAACGGGACTGGCTCGAGCAGGAGACCTTAAACACGATGGTCGCTGAGATCCCTGGGCGGCTCGAATGAGATTCAGGACAGATATTGTCCTTTCAAGCGTTTTCAGAAACTGACAAGGGCTGGGCTATGAAACTATCGGGACACGAATTGGTCGGTCAGCGACTTGTTGGACAGATGCCGTCAAGAGAACTGGTTGATCTATGGTGCCGGGTGACATCAAGAATCGTGAAGTACGGCTTTTCTGTCACTTACGCGGACCTGGAGGCACCACGGACAGGCATCTTTAACGGGATTCGAATCACACTGGATCCTGATGTCGATTTCGAGATGCAGTGCTTCATCCTGTTGCATCTGTTTGGGCATTCCGTCCAGTGGGTTGCCCCTTCGCTGGAAAAGAATCTTCATGATCTGCAGCATACGACAGATAAGGAGCTGTTCTTAAAGGTGCTCAAATCCTACGAATTCGAAGCGGCACGGCTCGGAATGCAGCTGATGCACGAATCAGGAATCACCCAGCTTGATCAATGGTACAGTGACTTCGTCGAAACGGACTGGAGATACGTTCGTCACTACTATCTGCAGGGCGAAATCCCCGACTGGACCACCTGCCGTGCACACGGTTGCGAGATCATCCAGCCTATGCCGATTCCCACCCTGCAGCTAAAGGAAGTCGCTGTCCGTTTTGCCTTCTGAAAAAGAAAAGCCATTTAAACGTGGCCGGCCACTATCGCGCTGCCAGTTCGGACTCCCATTCAAAGGTCCGAGTTTCCCGGATGCCATCCAGCCAGTAGGCGGAACTTGTAATGTTCAGATGCACGACATCATCGTGCTGCCCATCGACATCAACTGCCCAGATAATCCCGTTGGCATCGGCAATGACTCCCGTTGCGATCTGTTCGCCAAAGAGACGATTCAGGATTGCTCGGTTGTCCATGGCCTCAGAAAGCATTCGGACGAGCAAAGCTCTGTCCATGCTTCCGGAAAACTGCGTCAACTGCGCTGGATCAGAACATTGGATGGACAACGACACCCTCATGGCGTCCGGGGCCGGAAAGATCATGCCGTTGACACAGTTCAGCAGGCTCGCGATGGCAAACATCGTGTGATGAAATTCCAGATCGGCCGATTTTTCCCAAAGCCGCTCATGCTGGCTATCGACGCTGTAATTCCTGATCTGGCCATCGGTCAGGTGCTTTCCCAGTTTATGCCGGAGCAGGACGGCCGCTGCTTCCGATGCCTCAAGGTCCTGCAATGCAAAGAGGCACATGTCGCGAAGTTCGTCTGCGGCAAAATCGGCGGCCCCTTCGACGTCCAGTGCTTCCAGGATGGCGACATATTCAGCTGGCTGCCAACTCCCGTCCAGTTCGGTTAGTTCTTCAATTCGGTCGACAGCAATGCTGAATATCGTCATTCGGGTTTCCTGAAAGAGTGGGCGATTTCCCTCAGCATAGCACAGGCGACCTTCACAAACGAATCATGCATGGATTTCGCAGCTCCTGCATTCAACTCCGCGAAGAATTCCGAACGGAATGCCTCGAATCAACCAGAACAGGATGAAACCAGCGACCCTTACTGCGCCGTTTCATGCATCACGAAGAAAACACCCTCGATCGGATTTGAACCGACGATCTTCGCATTGACAATGCGACGAGCACTCCTGGCTGCTCTGCGAGGGTAAACAACGAACCGAAACGATGCTCTGACCTTTCCGGCGGCAAATGTTCATCTGATTTCATCACCGTCTTCGAAGCCCCGGACATCCTTTTCTCGATCGAAAAACGGCATAACAACAATTAGCACCGGAGAGATTCGAACTCTCAACGTCTCGGTCCTGAACCGAGTGCCTCTGCCAGTTGGGCTACGGTGCCGGATTGATCGGGTACCAATGGGATCGGGTGCCGAATTGATCTGAAGCTCCGGAGGCAGGAATCGAACCTGCGTCAGGGCGGTTAACAGCCGCCTGCCCGTCCCAGCACGGGCTCCTCCGGAATATGACTGCAGTCATCCTGCGTGCCTGTCCTGGCTTTTCAACGGACAGCTAAACGGACACTGTGTCTGATTGGCGTTGTACGGAATCGAACCGCTCATCCCAAAGGCACGCGGGTTACAGCCGCGTTCAGATCCCACTCTGGAGCAACGCCGTCGACTGCAACTGGCCGGAATCGAACCGGCATTGTCACGTTGGCAACGTGATGTCCTGCCATTAGACGACAGCTGCTGAAATTGTTCACACGCACACTGGGCCCGGAGAGATTCGAACTCTCGTGGACGCCGGTTAAAAGCCGGGTGCATTCCTGTCTGCCACGAGCCCCTGATCGAAGTAAGTGGGGGCCGCGCGTTTTCGGCGTGTTCGTAAGTGAGTTGTCCATCTGCTGGTCGTCATTCCGGGATCTCCGAAGGTCACTATTACAGACGCTGCGCTGTGCACAGCGATTGAAAATTCACCCGGGCATCGAATCTCGCCGGTATTCAGACGTGTCAGCCGCCCGGGGTTCATTCAGTCAATCAAAGCACCGACGAGACGATTTGAACGCCTTGCGCGAGGGTTGGAAGCTCGCTGCTCTCCCAGGAGCACATCGGTGGAAAGTGTTTCTCAGTTCAAACAGCCTGCCCAGGATTCGAACCTGGAATAAGACATTCGTAGTGTCTGGTGATATCCAATTTCACTAACAGGCTCTGGTGATTCTGTTGTCGGCGAGCACATAACCCGCTGTTTCTGAATGACGCGAACCGGATTCGAACCGGCGTCCACGAGGTGAAAGCCCGTGTGTCCTTCCAGTAGACGACCGCGCCAAAGTGGCTTCGTACGACAGCAGTCGCTTCTGCCCCAGCGGACGGCTGCTTCCGTAACAACTATCCGCCAAAGAGACTGCCAAACAAAAGGGCATGGGAGTTGAAAATCAGGTGAGTTGACGGGCCATCGAATCCTCGTCGGCAGTGCTTCAAACTGCCGCCGGACCATCTCAGCAATCGACCCATAACACTGGCCACACAGGCAACAAAAAAGCCCGGAGCCAATGATGACTCCGGGCTTTGCTTTGTCAGCGTTGCCGTTTCGGAAGTCACCCATCTGCTTTCCATGCGAATTCGTCACACAGATAGCTGCCCGTGCCGTTTTTGCGACGTTCATTCAGCCGTAGCTTCTCAGCGCCGGACCAGCGTTCGTCAGCACCAAAACACCCAAACAGAGAGCTGGATGATTCGTCAGAAAGTCGGTTCAGATTGGTGAAGTTGAACGAAGGCATGACAACGATTTCCTGTTGGTGAGTAGATGCAAACTAAGACGCCGGTACTCCGCCCATGGTTCGCAGAATCCTGAAAGAATCTGAAAAACATCACCCCCGGTTTCTCACCTTCTCTTGCAGACCAAATCGCTGTGCGCATGCAGCATGCAATCTCCGAAATCCTGAAAAATCGTGTTTGCAACGACAATAGGTGTCGTGGCTCTGTGGGTAGAATCTGCCAGCCTTAGTGACAACAACAGAAAGACACCCGTGCTTCCATCAACACGCCCTCCGCTTCGACGTTTCCTTGCGATTGAAAGTGCCGTTCGTAGTGGTGCATATCCAAACTCCGAATCTCTGGCTGTCGAACTGGAAGTAGATGCCAGGACAATTCAGCGGGATATCGCGTTCCTGAAGGATCAACTTGGGGCGCCTTTAGTCTTCAGTCGGAAGCACAATGGCTATCTGCTGTCGGATCCATCGTGGACATTGCCGTCGTTTCAATTGACCGAAGGTGAACTTATCAGCGTTTTTCTGGCGGAACGATTGATCCGCCAGTATCGGGGGACGCCTTTCGAAACGGACCTCGCCCGAGCTTTCGACCGAATCACCCGAATGCTGCCTGAGGAAATCACCGTGAGCCTGAGTGCAGCAGCAGACACTCTTTCTGTCACTCCGTGCGTGCTGACCACACAGGATGTGGAAACCTTTCATAACCTGACCAGCGCCATTCAGCATCGTCGGAGGTTGCGACTGCTTTACTGGTCCGCTTCGCAGAATCTGGAAACCGAGCGGATGGTCGATCCTCTGCATTTATCACTGGTGGACAACGATTGGTACCTGATTGCGTATTGCCACACGCGGCGTGACGTCCGCATGTTTTCCACTGTGCGGATCCGACACGCCGACTCAACCGGGCAAACCTTCGAGCGGCCTGTTGATTTTGACATCAATACCTACCTGGGGAACAGCTTTCGCGCTGTCCGCGGCGAGAGCGATCAAACCTGGCAAGTGACCCTGAAATTCCGCTGCGAAATGGCTGGCCGCATCAAAGAGAAAATCTGGCATCACACCCAGCAACTTGAGCCGCAGCATGACGGCAGCCTTCTGATGAAACTCACTGTCAGCAGCCTGATCGAAATCCGCCGTTGGGTGCTGTACTGGGGAGCAGACTGCCAGGTGCTGGAACCGGAGGAATTGAAGCAGAGGATCAGCCAGGATCTTCGCGAGATGCTGGCTCAATTTACGGAGAATTCTGCGACCGGCTGATCGTTGCACCAAGAATCAATCTGCGCGGATTGGTACTGAAGAACCTCTTTTCCTTGTTTTGCAACGTATCGCCTGACGGCATCAACGAAAAAATCATGCATCACTGAAATGAACATTAGATCAGTAGTAACATGCTCAACGCCTCTCGGCATCCCTTCAGATTAGTTGCGAAAATTCGAAGATTTCTGGGAAAACTTCGCAGATTCGCGACTTAGTAGACATCGCAATTATTCTGCGATGGTTACAACAGAACTAATATTAGGCGATTCTCATCAGTTTTGCAAACTGGAGCATGACGATGGTAATGGATTCGAAGAGCGAAAATTCGATTCTCACAGAGTTGCAGGAGGCGAGCCTTCGTCATGCACGCAAACTCCGTTTGCCCCCAGAAGACTTGGTCAGCATTGTGGTCGCTGAGATTTGGGAGCAAACGGACGCACCCCCCGAGGTTATCGAGTACTTGACGCAAAAGATGGTAAGGCTCCCCGCCAACGCTGCACAGCGGGAGCGTCGGGCGAAGCGCCGACTGCATCAGTGTGAGGAAGCTCGTCGCTCACAAATACTGCACAGCATTCAAGAACGCATTGATGGCCAAGATTTGAAGCGAATTCGCGACGTCGCGATGGAGAACTGTGCTGATGAATTGGATCAGGCTCTGATTCTCGTGCTGATGCGGGAGCATCCCGAATTTGAAAGTCCGCTGCAGGTGTTTCAACGCTATGGAACCAGCAATTCAGTCGGGTACCGACGCTTGGCGTCGTTGAAGGAAAAATTGCGTCACCAACTGTCGGGTTTACATCTCTCAAACTAAGTCAGGTATGCAACCATGCAACTCGACCTTGAATTTCCGGTGTTTTCGACGTCCGCCATTTCTGCAGATCACGGCTATCACCTGTATGCCGGATTGTCGAAAGCACTGGCAACGGTACATTCAGAAAACGGCATTGCCGTGCATCCCATCACTGGTCGGCAAATCGGCGACCGCATGCTGCAACTGATGCCATGGAGCTCCGTTCGCATTCGAACTCCGCAGGACCGCATTGGCGATCTGATTGGATTGGCGGGTAAGACCGTGACCATCGGCGACCGCCAGGTCCGGCTGGGTGTCCCCAAAGTGCAGGGCCTGGAACCCGCGACCGCTCTTCGCAGTCGCCTGGTCACGATCAAGGGCTTCATGGAGGCGGAATCATTCGCTCAAGCCGTCCGACGCCAACTGGACGCATTGGAGATTAGCGAACGAGTCATCCTGACCATCGGCAAACGCCGCACCATCAAAATCCGCGACAAAGAAGTCGTCGGCTTCGAAGTCATTCTGGAAGGCCTGACCGCAGAAGGAAGCATCGCCCTGCAGGAACAAGGAATCGGCGGACGACGGCATATGGGTTGCGGGGTGTTTGTATTGGCAAGATCAGAGGTGAAGGCGTAATGCAGCTTCTTGCGAAATCGTTCCACGGCAGCACGGTGCCTGAAGAGGCAACGTTATTCGGGCATCTTCGTGCGGTGCATGCCAGCGCGGTGAGCATACTGGACACATGCGGTGATTCGATGCTCGCTGCGTTCGATATTCCGGCGCGTCACCTAGATCGCTTTCGCAAGCTCCTTGCCATGGCTGCGGCGCTGCATGATGTCGGCAAAGCAAACTCACACTTTCAGGGAATGTTGGCTCAGTCGGAAGAACGAAGTCGCTACAGCTTTCGACAGGCCCTGCGTCACGAATGGGTTTCGCTGCTGTGGCTTCAGCAATTGGAAGTTCAGCCGTGGATTCGAGAAGTGTTCAAATCAGATGCGGATCTCCTGACGCTGGAATGCTGTATCTGCGGGCATCATCCCGGTGCAAAGCGACCGACGCCGCCTGCCAGCATCGAAGGTGCCGGCTCTGAAATGGCCACGTACTTTCACGAACAGGCTTTTGATGAGATCGCTGACTGGTTACAGCAGTTGAGTGCTTCGACTCAGAAGCCGATCCTGCCAGAATGGACTTTGAAATTCGACGCAACGTCGGCGAACGATCCGAACGTTTCGCTTGCTCGCTGGCACATGCGTGCGAACACACGCTTCGAAAACCTTTCAACAGTTGATAAACGACTTGTTGCTGCTGCCAAAGCGTGCATGGTGGCGGCGGATGTCGCGGGGTCCGCACTGACTGAGCGTCAAAGCAGTCCGCAAGAACAACACCAGTGGATTCGTTCTACGTTGGCAGCCGTTCCGAAGGCTGCGCAGATTGAGGAACTGGTGAAAGAACGTCTGAATGGTTTTCCGGAGCGGCCGTTTCAATCGAATGTGGCCAGTTCGACAAGTCGAGTCACGCTGGTGACCGCAGGCTGCGGATGTGGAAAGACTGTCGCCGCGTGGCTCTGGGCAGCTCGGCAATGTCCTGGCCAGCGAGTGTTTTTTTCATACCCAACGACCGGAACGGCGACGGAAGGCTTTCGCGGTTATCTGTTTGATCACGATTCACAAACTTCAAAGCTGGGGGCGGACCTCTTCCACAGTCGCGCTCAGGTGGATTTTGAAGTGATTCTGGATGTCATTGAAGACGGACAGGCCGAGGCGATCGCGGAAGAGCAACTGCGGATCTATTCGCTGAAGTCCTGGTCAACACCTATTATTTGTTGCACCGTCGATACCGTGTTGGGCATCATTCAAAATCATCGACGCGGGCTGTATTCGTGGCCTGCGCTGGCACAATCCGCATTCGTCTTTGACGAGATCCATGCTTACGACGACAAGCTGTTTGGCTGCTTGCTTAGGTTTCTCAGCGATCTGCGAGGAACAAAGGTACTGTTAATGACGGCGAGCCTGCCCACCCCACGACTCGCGGCCATCCAGCAGGCCCTGGACGACGAAGAACCCGCCAGCATCATTGTCGGGCCGCCAGAACTGGAACAGCTACCGCGTTATCACCGCGAACAGCCAGACGATATTGATGCTCGTGTTCGTGAAGAACTGGATTGCGGTGGTCGAGTGCTGTGGATCTGTAATGTTGTCGATCGGGCGATGGAAGTGGCCGATCGATTCTCAGACTGGAATCTGCTGATTTACCACAGTCGATTCCGCTACGAAGACCGTGTGCAGCGACATAAAGACGTGGTGGCAGCGTTCTCGCCAGGCAGCAGTCAGAACGGAAGCCTGGCTATCTGTACTCAGGTTGCCGAGATGAGCCTTGATATCTCGGCCACACTTCTGGTCACTGAACTCGCTCCGGTTCCGTCGCTGATTCAGCGTTTGGGACGGCTGAATCGCCATGCCAAGCCCGCAGACCCTCCGCCGGTGACGATGCCATTTGCTGTGGATTACCCTCGCAAAGAATCGGGTGCAATCAAAGAAATGCCCTACAGCTTTGAAGTCTATGGTGACTGGCCTCAAGTGACAGAGTCCTGGCTTAGCCAGTTGGGCGATCAGAATATCAGTCAGCAGTCACTGGCGGATGCATGGGAAAACCTGAATTCGGACCGCGAAATTGAAGGGATCGACAGCAACTGGATTGACGGAGGTCCAACCACACAGATTGATTCGGTCAGAACAGCATCACCAGGTGTCACAGTGGTGCGCGCCGGAGCCGACGCGGACGCTTGTCTAGCTGATTCGTCCAGATTGGCTCGCGTGTCCATTCCCATGCCGCAGCCGTACAGCAAGGGATGGACAGGCTGGCCACGAATCAAGGGCGTTTTGATCGCGCCGGAAGACACTTTGATATATGACAGTCAGCGAGGTGCCAAATGGCAAAAGTAAGAACGGAATATCCCCAAACACTGACGATGAACCTGTTCGACCCAGGAATGACGATGATGCATCGAGCGGGCTTGGGCGGGCTTGCATGTTCACTACGCGCGATCGAACGAGATGTTCAAAAGAAGAAGCTGCCGGAAGACCGCAGACCGGGTGGAAAATGGGCCAATGGCGAACCACCGTGGATCATCTCAGAAAACGCTATCACACTGGATTTTGGAGAGGCGGAAAAGGCCGCAAGCTGGCTGAAAGCATTGTTTGAGTACTCATTCGGGCTATCGTCGGATGCTGAAGGAAAGCTCATTCATCTGCCTGGGCAATACGGCAAGCTGGTTCCGAGCCATCCGGTCAGAGCCTATTTGCAGCAGGGAATCACGCTCACTTTCTTGCAGCATGGGCAAACTCGAAAGTTGGCCAAGAATGAAACCGTTCTCACATTCAATCCGGAAGAAGATTCCGGCAAGGCTCTTCAGTATCAGTTCAAAGCCTGTACGGAATATAAACATCAGCAAGGCTGGAAAGATATCACCGACTCGAAAGGGCGCATTGAGCTGAAGCCTGTTGAGATTGCGGGGCCGCTAAGTCCGGGTGCCGTGGTACGACACAACGCATTTTCGACGCCCACGAAACTCTTCGATCTACCCGCTCAGATTCTTCCGTTGTACTTCGCGGTCGTCGGATGCCTTCCGCTGACGCTGAATCGAGGATCCGGGGTTCTGCTGATTCCGGATGTCACTGACCTGATCATGTTCCCGTCCATCCGAGCCGCAATGACACCGCGGACAACTCGCGAATGTCAGATCACGATCGCCAGTGATGCAGCCCTGCAGACTCAGTTACGTCTTCGGGCGACTGAAGAGATCAACAAGCGAGATCTGCCCGCTTGCCATGTCGTGACATTTCAGCCAACGCCATGGGCTTCGCAACAGAAATCGCGAGTTGACACCATCACCGTGGACCCTGGCAGTGACGAAGTGCTGAGCCAGTTCAGTGTTGCGATGAAGGAACTGAGTCCTCGCATTGCCACGCGAGAAATCGAGGAATCCAGTGGGCGGGGAAAGCAACGAGTCGTCACGAAACGTTCCGAATCGTTTTGGGTCGACAGCATTGTGCGTCCGCTGGTCGCCACGAACCTGGCTCGTGGCCGTCCGTGGTATCACAACTTTGTGGAGTTGATGACAAAGATCGATCCTGTCAGCAAACGTCCGCTACGGGACAAATTGTTCTTTGAAAAGAAAGGCTTGAAAGCAATGGTCGAAAACGTGCCGTGGAGCGACACCGGTGAATCAACAATCGTGAACGCTGTTCACGAATCCATCGGTCGCCGATATGGACTGATTTCCAAGGAGAACAAAGGAAATTCCACGGCGATGAAGAATCGCTGGAAGGGCGAATACGACCGCTGGCGACTGGCATTCGCCGGAGCTAAGACCTCGGAACAGTTTCGTCGTTCACTGTGTGACCTTTTTAGTCGAGCAGGTGTGAACAGCATTCTTCAGGAAAACTGGCCCAACATCCTGCCCATGCTCTCCGACAATCGCTGGCAGCAGACTCGAGACCTGGCCCTGTTGGGCCTGGCAAGTTACTCAGGCAAAGGTGCGAAGGAAATCGAAGAAGCGATTGTGACTGACGCAGATTCAGAGGCAGAAGAATAGTTCATTCGCTTCGACCGTTTGTAGTCCCGCCTTCAGGCGGCATGTGGTCAATCATTCAAACCCAACTTGTTGATTAAGGAAACTCAGATGACATTGCACGTCTTCGGAAACATCGTCACGCCTTTTGGAACAGCGGCCAATAACCGAGCTGAAAACGAAGGCAATATCACCACGTTACAGAAACTGATCTGGCACGGTGCGCCGCATTCAACGGTCAGTGCGGAAGCTATTCGCTTCGCATTGCGGCGATTGCTGTCCGAAGCGGAAGAAGCGGGAACAAACCGATCATGGAATGAAGATGCTCGCGTGAATGAATGGGAAGATCACGAGTTCAAAGGCTGGGCGTCAGAAAAAGGTAAGACCTATATCGACGACGACCTTCTGGGATACATGCGAGCGGATGCGGCCAAGGAGGAGGCGGGTGAGAAGAAAGGCTCTGCCAAAGTGCGCCGAGCCGTCCTGGAAATCACACGCGCGGTTTCTTTGACTGCCTGGTCAGGCGACGTCACATTTAACGCCGCATCGCCAGGAGCTACCCCTTCTGCATCAAAAGGCAACGATAACAAAAGCAAGAATCCGGTACCATATGGCACCGAAGTTCATGCCACACGTTACCAATTCGGATTTGCCATGACGCCCGCTCGATTACGCGATCCGTCACGAGCCGCTAAAGCCATTTCCGCATTGGGCAGCCTCCGGACGGTGGCGGGAAATCATGGTCGGTTTCTGTTCGACTTTTCACCGGAAGCCATCGTATTGCGAATCACCGAGGACCCGGCACCTCGTTTGTTGTATTGCTTTGATACCGCAGATGGCGGCCGCACAGTGACGGCCGAAAGCCTGATCGCTCGGATTAAATCCGGCGATGTTGCCGCCGATGAACTGATGATCGGTGTTGCTGATACCGAAAGTCCATTGGCCAAATCCATGAGCGACGCAGGGCTCAAAGTCCACGGCGTCAGGGCTGCGATTAATGGCGCAAGTGAGCGCATCACCTCGGCGATTTCTGCATCCGCCTGACCACTTTCGCTGTCCATTCTGCTCACAGTTTGTCTCCGGAGGTGTTTGTGTTTGGAGTCTACGTCACAGTACCAATCGCCTGTTTTCGACGCGGCATGGCCAGAGAATATCTGGAAACCGAGGTCATCCCGCCTCCCTCGACGTGCTATGGGTTTCTGCTTTCGCTTGTCGGCGAAACGGATCGGCATCGGCATCTGGGATGTCGAGTCACATCTGGGATCTTTGGAAGCCCTGAGGTCAGTGTCGTGCTGCGTACGGTCTGGCGGGTCAAGAAAACGCCGCTTGGATCTGCAGGCAATACGCGTCCGGACTATCAGCAATTGCTGACCGACGTGCATTTGGTTATCTGGCTGGATTCATCCGGTGAATTCGATCAAGAGAACACGCTGGAGACGCGAGTTCAACGAGTTCTTTGTCCGACGACGCGAGGTGAGATTGATCGCTTCGGAGGTTTGGCTTTGGGAGAGAGTACTCACATGATTGATACGGTCTCGCCGTTGGAAAAATCCCGAGACAGACTGCCACAACAGACCGATTTTCAACTCTTCCAGGTCCATGAACAGGGCCGCCTAACATTGCCGGTGTGGGTGGATCATGTGGGTTCCGCCGGAACACGGTACGCGACGGGGAACCTGGAGAGAAACGAACTCGGGTCGCCCCCATTCGACCGAATGCCGGTGATTTTGCCCTGACAAAATCGAA